>NZ_JAGLEJ010000037.1 GCF_023145115.1 Algiphilus sp. | reverse complement strand
ATGAACAACCTATTGAGAGATCACACCTAGCGCGCCGCCTGCCGCGAGACGTTCGACGGGCTGAAGTAGTCGCGGTCGAACTCGCGCTCGACATTCTCGTCGTGCTCGTTGTTGAGCGCCTGCACGAGATAGCGGCCGTTCTGCAGGTCGTAGATGGTCTCGCCCACCGGCACTTCAAAGGGCTTGTCGTAGGCCAGCGCGCTGTGCGTCTCCTGGAAGCGCCAGAGCTGGTCGCGACGGTCGTAGATGTCGACCAGACGGATCTGCCAGCCGTCCTCGTCCACGTAGAACTTGCGGCGCTTGTAGATGTGCGTGGTGCCGGGCTTGGTCTCGGCATCGACCACCCAGACGCGGCGGCGCTCGTAGCGCGTCACGTCCTGATTGATGTGGCCTTCCTTGACGATGTCGTCGTAGCTCAGCTCGTCGCTGTGCAGCCGGTAGCTGTTGGCCGGAACGATCATCTCCTGCTTGCCCACCAGCTTCCAGGTGTAGCGGTCCATCGCACCATTGAAGGTATCGGTCTGGTCGTTGGTGCGCAGACCGTCCGCCGCCGTGCCGGGGTTGTCATAGCCGACATTGGGCGCACGGCGCAGACGGCGCTGGCCCGGGTTGTACTGCCAGGCGCGGCGCGGCTCCTTGACCTGGTCCATGGTCTCGTGGACCAGCGTGATGGTGCCGGCCAGCCGGGGCGGCTCGGTGACCACCTGAAGGAAGTAGATGATGATGTTCTCGAGGTCGTCGACATCGTTCTCGGGATCGTTGTACGGGAAGTACACGTCCTCGCGGATGGTGACCTGGTTGTAGCGTCCGCTCTGGGTCACGGCGAACTGGTTGTTCCAGCGCTGTACCCAGCGCCCCAGGTAGCGCACCTTGTGGTTCCAGATGACCTCGTGGCCGCTCTGCGGAATGGGGAAGGGATAGGCGTGCATGGCGCCCACCAGCGCCTCGCCGTTGCCGCCGAGCTCGGCCTCCTCGGCATTCTCGCGGCTGGCCTCGTAGATCCACTCCGGATTGGCGAAGGTCCGGCGCGTCTCGAACACCGGCATCTTGTAGGTCTCGGGATGCAGCTCGAACATCTTCTGCTGCCCCTCGGACAGCATGTCGCGGTAGCGCTCGACGTTCTCGGCAGTGATCACGAACTTGGGTTCGTCCTGCGGGAACGGATCGCAGTACCACGACCCCTCGCCCTCGTAGCAGTCGGGCACCTGCTTCAGGCCGCCTTCCCAGGCCGGAATGGAGCCATCGGTATTGCCCGCGCGGGTGGCACCCCAGGGAGTGAGATCACCGTCCTCTTCCAACCGCTCGGCCTCGTCGTCCGAGACGCCGGCGAACGTCACGGTCGGCGCCAGCATCAGCGCGAGTGCCGGGGCAACCCATAGCTTTTTCAACATCCTGCTCATCTCCAGTTCAGAGGAAGGAACGATACTTGGCCGCGATCGGCCCTGCAAAATCCGGCGAGCGCATCCATGCCACCGTCGATACTGCCGACACGACCTGAACCCGCGTTGACCATACGGGGGCGTATGCTACACTCCATACGAAAGCGTATGGAACCCCGGTATGGAACAACGCCCCGCACAAACCGCCAACGGCGAGCGCCAGAGCCTGACCGCCGACGATTGGGCGACCGCGGCACTCGATGCCATGGCCGCGGGCGGACTGGAGTCGGTGGCCATCGAGCCGCTGGCGCGCCAGCTCGGCGTCACCAAGGGCAGCTTCTACTGGCATTTCGCGAACCGCGATGCGCTGATCCGCGCCGCCCTGGAGCGCTGGGAGCGCGAGGAGACCGACGACATCATCGCCCGGGTCGGCGACGCTGCCGACCCGTACGAGCGCATCGTGCGCGTGTTCAAGTCGGCGAACGCGAGCTATCGCTCCGGCCGGCTCTATCTCGCCCTGGCTGCGGCCAGCGACCGGCCGGCGATCCAGCAGGCGGTACGGCGCGTCTCGGAGCGCCGGATGGCCTATCTGCTCGATTGCTACCGCGCGCTGGGGCTGTCGGAAGCCGATGCCCGGCGCTGGTCGACCTTCGCCTACGCCACCTTCATGGGGAACCTGCAGATCCGGCGTGACGTGCCGGAGGCGATCCCCGAGAACCAGCAGTTCAACGACTACCTGCGTCTCATGATCGAGACGCTGATACCCCGCGTGCGGAGAGAGGAGCAGCACCCTGCCGCGGCGGAGGACCGGAACGATCCGCCCCTCCAGGCCGTGGTGTGAAGGACTCACACGGAGTGACGATATGACGACCCTCATCATCGCTGTTGTTGCAATCGCCGTCGCCTGGACCCTGGCCTATACCGGCGCACCGCTGCTGGCCTGGGCCGGCGTGACCGGTGTCGCGCTGGCCGCCGGCGTGGCCACCGGCACGCTCGGGCCGGTCGGGACCGGCGTGGTCGGCGCGGTGTTCGCGCTGCTCGCCTTCTTCTGCCTTCGTCCGCTGCGCGCGGCACTGGTGACGCGCCCGATCTTCGCGGGCTTCAAGAAGGTGCTGCCCGAGATGTCCGCCACCGAGCGCGAGGCCCTGGAGGCCGGCGACGTGTGGTGGGAAGCCGAGATGTTCCGCGGCCGCCCGGACTGGAAGCAGCTGCACGACTTCCAGTGCACGCAGCTCACCGAGGACGAGCAGCGCTTCCTCAACAACGAGGTCGAGACGCTCTGCGGCATGATCGACGACTGGCAGATCGACTTCGAGACACGCGACGTGCCGGAGCCGGTGATGCAGTACATCCGTGCCAACGGTTTTCTCGCCATGCTCATTCCGAAGGAGCACGGCGGTCTCGGATTCTCGGCAGTGGCGCAGTCGACCGTGGTCACCAAGCTGGCCACCAAGTCGATCGCGGTGGCGGTCACCGTGATGGTTCCGAACTCGCTCGGTCCGGGCGAGCTGCTGGTGCACTACGGCACCCCCGAGCAGCAGAAGAAGTGGCTGCCCGGCCTGGTCTCCGGCGAGGAAATCCCGTGCTTCGGCCTCACCGGCCCCGAGGTCGGCTCGGACGCCACGGCCATGCCCGACAGCGGCGTGGTCTGCTACGGCGAGCACGAGGGCGAGCGCACCCTGGGCATCCGCCTCAACTTCTCCAAGCGCTGGATCACGCTGGCGCCCGTCGCCACGGTCGTCGGCCTCGGCTTCAAGCTCGAGGACCCCGAGGGGCTGCTGGGCGACCGCTCCAAGACCGACTACGGCATCACCTGCGCGCTGGTGCCGGCGAGCCATCCCGGCGTCGAGATCGGCCGCCGCCACTACCCCGGCTCGGCCTTCATGAACGGGCCGATCTTCGGCACTGATGTCTTCATCCCCATCGACTGGATCATCGGCGGCCCGCAGAAGGCCGGCGGCGGCTGGCGCATGCTGGCCGAATGCCTGTCGGCCGGTCGCGGCATCTCGCTGCCGGCGCTGGCGGTGGCAGCGGGGCAGACCGCCTACCGCATGACCGGCGCCTATGGCCGCATCCGCCGCCAGTTCAAGCTCGCCATCGGCAAGTTCGAGGGCGTGCAGGAGGCCAGCGGCCGCATCGCCGGCCTGACCTATACGCTGGAGTCGATGCGTCTGCTGACCGCCTCGGGCGTGGATCACTGCGCGCCGTCGGTGGTCACCGCCATCGCCAAGTACCACATGACCGAGATCATGCGGCGCGTGATCATCGATGCCATGGACATCCACGGCGGCCGCGGCGTCCAGCAGGGGCCGCGCAACTATCTGGCCGCGGGCTACAAGTCGGCGCCCATCGCCATCACCGTGGAAGGCGCCAACATCCTCACCCGCAACCTGATGATCTTCGGCCAGGGCGCGATCCGCTGCCATCCGCACGTCTTTCCCGAGATGGAAGCCGCGCGCGCCGACGACCTCGCCGCCTTCGACCGCGAGCTGTGGTCGCACGTCGGCTACTCGGTCAACCGCGGCGTGCGCGCCTTCACCCTCGGCCTCACCGGCGCCCGCCTGGCGCGCGCGCCGGAAGGCGGGCCGCTGGCCGACTACTACCGGCAGCTCGAGCGCATGAGCGCGTCGCTGGCCTTCGTGTCGGACGTCACCATGGGCATGCTGGGCGGCGACCTCAAGCGCAAGGAGCGCCTGTCGGCGCGCCTCGGCGACGTGCTGTCGCAGCTCTACATCGCCTCCGGCGTGCTCTGGTACTACCGCCACATGGGCAGCCGCGAGGACCATCTGGCGCACGCCCGCTGGGCGCTGGACAACTGCCTGGCCGAGATCCACACGGCCTTCGACGGCTTCTTCGCCAACTTCCCGAACCGCTTCGTGGGCGGTGCCATGCGCGCCATGGTGTTCCCGTTCGGGCGCCCGTACCGTGCGCCCTCGGACGCGCTCACCGGCGAGCTGGCGGACAGCCTGATGCAGCCGAGCCGGCTGCGCGACGAGCTCACTTCGCTGGTCTACGT
The DNA here is from genome assembly GCF_023145115.1 of Algiphilus sp. Classification (NCBI taxonomy): domain Bacteria; kingdom Pseudomonadati; phylum Pseudomonadota; class Gammaproteobacteria; order Nevskiales; family Algiphilaceae; genus Algiphilus; species Algiphilus sp. The sequence goes on along the minus strand of NZ_JAGLEJ010000037.1, from coordinate 191,556 downwards.
CAACGGCGGCAGGGACGACGCCGTCGGCCGGATGGAGTACACCTTCAACCTGCTGGAGAAGGCCGAAGCGCCCTACCTGAAGTACTTCAAGGCGCTGTCGGCCGGCAGGCTCGGCGGCGACACGCCGGAAGAGAAGCTCGCCGATGCCGTGGCGCAGGGCGTGATCACCGCCGAGGAGCAGGCCCTGGTGGCGGAGTACGACGCCGCGCGCTACGACGCCATCCAGACCGACGACTTCCCGCCCGAGTACATCGCCCAGTTCGCGGTGGAGACCTCGCACGAGGACGTGGCCTCGGAGCACCGCCAGGTCGCGTGAGCCCCGTCGCACGCGCGTTGCCGAACGGCCGGCCCCTACGGGGTCGGCCGTTTTCCTTTCGGGCCGGGGCATGCGCGACCTGCTGATACACTCGGGCAAAGCCTGACCGGAATTCCGCTCATGAAAATGCTCACTGCCATCATCAAGCCCTTCAAGCTCGACGCCGTGCGCGAGGCACTGGCCGATATCGGCGTCCAGGGCATGACAGTGACGGAGGTGCGCGGCTTCGGCCGGCAGAAGGGCCACACCGAGCTCTACCGCGGCGCCGAGTACACCGTCGACCTGCTGCCCAAGATCAAGCTCGAGGTCGCGCTGCCCGAGGACATGGTGGATCGTTCCATCGAGGCCATCCAGAACGCTGCCAAGACCGGTCAGATCGGCGACGGCAAGATATTCATCAGCCCGCTCGAGCAGACCGTCCGCATCCGCACCGGCGAGACCGGCGACGGCGCGGTCTGATCGCACCCGCGCGGTGAGGGCGGCGGTGGCGCGCATCGCCGCGGACGCCCGCGCCCACGGCGAGCGTCATGGGCATTGATCCGATCGTCATCGTGGCCGCGTTCATCGGCGGCTTCGCGGCCCACGCCCTGCGGCTGCCGCCGCTGCTCGGCTTCCTGCTCGCGGGCTTCGGGCTCAACGGGCTCGGCATCGAGAGCAGCGACGGCCTCACGCTGCTGGCCGATCTCGGCGTGACGCTGCTGCTGTTCACGATCGGCCTCAAGCTCAACCTGCGCACGCTGCTCGACCGCACGGTCTGGGCATCGGCCAGCCTGCACATCGCCGCCACCACCGGCGTCTTCGCGCTGCTGCTCATGCTGCTGGCGCGCTGGCTGGCGTGGCCCATGCTGGCCGAGCTCGACGGAATACGACTGCTGCTGCTCGCATTCGCGCTGTCCTTCTCGAGCACGGTCTTCGTCGTCAAGGCGCTGGAGGATCGCAGCGAGAGCAACTCGTTCTACGGGCGCATCGCCATCGGCGTCCTGATCATGCAGGACATCTTCGCGGTGCTGTTCATGGCGGCATCCTCCGGCAAGCTGCCCAGCCCGTGGGCAGTACTGCTCCTGCTACTGGTCCCGGCGGCGCCCATGCTGCAGCGCCTCATGGACCGCGCCGGCCACGGCGAGGTGCAGGTGCTGTTCGGCATCACCTTCGCACTGGTGGTGGGCTACGCGCTGTTCGAGGCGCTGGGCATCAAGGGCGACTTCGGCGCGCTGCTGGTGGGGATGCTGCTGGCCCCGCACCCGGCGGCGGCGGCGCTGTCCCGCGCGCTCTTCAACCTCAAGGAGCTCTTCCTGGTCTGCTTCTTCATCAATCTCGGACTGGGCGCGACACCGAGCTGGGAACTGATCGGCATCGCCGCCCTGCTGCTGTTGCTGCTGCCCGTGAAGAGTCTCTTCTACCTGGCGATCTTCCTGTTCTTCCGCATGCGCGCACGCAGCAGCGTGCTGGCCACGCTCAGCCTGAGCAATTATTCCGAGTTCGGCCTCATCGTCGCCGCCGTGGCGACATCGCAGGGGCTGCTGAGCGCCGACTGGCTGACCGTGCTGTCGCTGGCGGTGGCCGCCAGCTTCGTGCTCAGCGCCCCGCTCAACAGCGTCGGCGAAACCGTGTACCGGCGCTACGGGCGCGCGCTCAAGCGCCTGGAGGCGCGCGAGCTGCACGAGCGCGACCGGCCCATCGACCTCGGCGATGCCGAGATCGTCGTGCTGGGCATGGGCCGCATCGGCCAGGGTGCCTACGATCGCTTCAGCGGCATCTTCGGCAAGCGCCTGCTGGGCGTGGACAACGTCGGCAAACGCGTGCACGCGCTGCAGGGCGCGGGCTACCGCGTCATCGAGGGCGACGCCACCGACTCCGACTTCTGGGACAAGCTGCTGGTATCACCCACGGTCCAGCTGGTGGTCCTGGCGATGCCGCATCACGCCGGCAACCTCTTCGCCATCGACCAGCTCCGCCACCGCGAGTTTCCCGGCCGGATCGCGGCCATGGTCAACTATCAGGACGAGATCGCGCCGCTCAAGGCGCGCGGCGCCGACGCGGTGTTTCATGTCTACGAAGAAGCCGGCGCCGGCCTCGCGGATCACGCCGCCGAGGAGATCGGGCTGCTGCCGCCCGGCTCGCCGTGACCGCGCACTCAATCGGAAAGCCGGTTGTGGCTGCCGTCGCAGTGCGGCAGCCGGCGACTGGCACCGCAGCGACAGAGCCAGATGCGCGCACCGTCGCGCCGCACGCGGAATGGCGCCGAGGCTTCGGGACGCGTGCAGTCAGCGGCACACAACGGCCACGTCGCGCTCCGGCCGCAACCGCAGGCGCGATGCGTGCCCGCCGCCGGGGTGATCAGCATCGGCCGGCCATCGCGCGCTTGCCTGTCGGGGTCCATGGCCCGATACACTAGCGGCATGTCCGCGCGTGCTGCCGCTTCCCGCATCCGTTGTCTGGCACTGCCGGTGCTGGCCCTCGCCGTCAGCCTCCCGGCTGCGGCCGAGGTCTATCGCTGGCGCGACGCGCAGGGCCAGCTGCATTTCGGCGACCGGCCGCCGGCGAACGTGCGCTTCGAACGCTTCGAGCCGCGCGCCGGCATCAAGAACATGGACGACCGGAGCGGGAGCGCCGAGGCGCGGGGCGACGAGACCGCGCAGGCGGACGGCCCCGACTGCGGGGACGCCCGTGACCGCCTCGCGGAATACCGGGTTGCCGAGCGCATCGTGGAGACCAACGCGCTCGGCGAGGAGCGCGAGCTCACGGCGGACGAACGCGAGCGCCTGGTGGAGCGCCAGCAGGGCATCGTGGACGCCGCCTGCGGCGCCGGCGGCTGACGCCGGCGCCCACAGCCCGGACTCAGAGGACGTCGAGCGTCTCGCGCAGGTAGTTGGGCAGCGCGAAGGCGGCGCGATGGGTGGCGGCGTTGTAGTAGCGCGTGTCCAGTGCCGCGATGGCGCGCTCGTCGAGGCGCTCCCCGATCGGGCGCGCGTGCTTGCAAGCCATCGAGGCGCTCCACCATCCGGACGGGTAGATCGGCTGCGGGAAGTGCAGCAGATGGGTCTGCGCGAATCCGGCCTCGCGCATGGCGCGATGCATGGCGCCGATGAGCGCCTGATGCAGCAGCGGCGACTCGGACTGATGCACGAGCAGACCGTCCGGCCCCAGCGCGCGCAGCACGTCGCCGTAGAAGCGCGGGCCGAACAGGCCCTCGGCCGGCCCGACCGGGTCGGTGGAATCGACGATGACGACATCGAGACTGCCGGGCGCGACATCGCGCATCCACTGCAGGCCGTCGCCGAAGAAGAGCTCCGCTCGCGGATCGCCGTTGCGCTCGCACAGCTCCGGGAAGTACTGCTCCGACAGGCGGGTGACCCGCTCATCGATCTCGATCTGCACGGCGGACTCGACTTCCGGGTGCTTGAGCACCTCGTTGAGCGTGCCGCAGTCCCCGCCGCCGACGATCGCGACCCGCTTCGGCGCCGGATGCGCGTTCAGCACCGGGTGCGCCATCATCTCGTGGTAGAGGAAGTTGTCGCGAGTCGTGACCATCGTGCAGCCGTCGATGGTCATCAGGTACCCGAAGGTCTCGGTGCGGTAGATGTCGATGCGCTGTACGGGCGTCTGCTCGCCATGCACGTGCTCGCCGAGTCTGAGCGACAATGCCGTGCCGGTGGCTTCGTCCATCTCGGTGAACCAGTTCTTGTCCAGCGTCATGAGCCGCACTCCCTGAAAAGCGGCAGCCGAGTATAAGGAAACAGCGCGCACCCCTAATGACAGATCGTGCCTGGCGCGCGGCCGACGCGGCCGCCCTCTACAACATCCCCGAATGGAGCGAAGGCTACGTCGACGTCGCCGACAGCGGGCATGTGCTGATGCGACCTCGGGGTGCCGACGGCCCCGCCATCGACCTCGCCGAGCTCACCCGCCGCCTGCCGGAGGAAGGGCTCGAGCTGCCCGTGCTGCTGCGCTTCAGCGACATCCTGGCCGATCGCATCGCCGCGCTGGTGGGCGCCTTCACCGAGTCGCGCGAAGCGCTCGGCTACGACGGCGCGTACACCGCGGTCTACCCGATCAAGGTCAACCAGCAGCACAGCGTGGTGAACAGCATCGTGCGCGCCGGCGGCACGCGCGTCGGGCTCGAGGCCGGCAGCAAGCCGGAACTGGCGGCCGTGCTCGGGATCGCCACGCCCGGGTCGGTGATCGTCTGCAACGGCTACAAGGACCGCACCTACATCCGGCGCGCGCTGATCGGCGAGAAGCTCGGTCACCGGGTCTACATCGTCATCGAGAAGCTCTCCGAGCTGGGCATCGTGCTGCACGAGGCGGCGGCGCTGGACGTGGCGCCGCGCATCGGCCTGCGCGTTCGCCTGGCCGCGATCAGTGCCGGCAAGTGGCAGAACACCGGCGGCGAGCGCTCCAAGTTCGGCCTCTCCGCCGGGCAGGTCCTGCGCGCGCTCGACACGCTGCGCGGGGCGGGCCATCTCGACAGCGTGCAGATGCTGCACTTCCACCTGGGCTCGCAGGTCGCCAACATCGGCGACGTGCACCGCGGCATGCGCGAGGCGGCACGCTTCTACGCCGAGCTGCGCGCGCTCGGCGCCGCCATCCACGTGCTGGATGTGGGCGGCGGCCTCGGGGTCGACTACGAGGGCACGCGATCGCGCTCGTACTGCTCGATGAACTACTCGACGCGGGAGTACGCCACCGCCATCCTGCGCTCGCTCAAGGATGTCTGTGCACAGACGGGGCAGCCGGAACCGGACGTGATCTCGGAATCGGGCCGCGCGCTGACCGCCCATCACGCCGTCCTCATCACCGACGTCGTCGATGTCGAGACCAGCGACGACGGCGCGCCGCCGCCGCCGGACGATGACGATCCCGCGCCGCTGCAGGAACTGCACGGCATGGTCGCCGACCTCGATCGCCGGCCGCCGCTGGAGCTGCTGTACGACGCCGGTGCCTGGCTGTCCGACGCGCACAGCCAGTACACGCACGGCCAGCTCGGGCTGGCGGCGCGGGCCCGCGCCGAGCAGCTCCACACCATCGTCTGTCACGGCGTGCGCTCGCGCCTGGATCCGCAGATCCGGGCGCATCGCGACGCCCTCGACGAGCTCGAGCAGCGGCTGGCGCGGAAGTACTTCTGCAACTTCTCGGTGTTCCAGTCGCTGCCCGACATCTGGGCCATCGACCAGGTATTCCCGATCCTGCCCATCCACCGTCTCGACGAGCGCCCGGACCAGCGCGTATCGCTGTGCGACCTCACCTGCGATTCCGACGGACGCATCGATCACTACGTCGACCGCCGCGGCATCGAGGCCACCATGTCCGCGCACGCGCTGTCCGACGATGCGCCCTACTGGCTCGGGTTCTTCATGGTAGGGGCCTATCAGGAGATCCTCGGCGACATGCACAACCTGTTCGGCGACACCAACGCGGTCAACGTGGTGCTCGACGCGCACAGCGCCGAAGGCTGGCGGCTGGAATCGCCAGAGCAGGGCGACGCCACCAGCGACCTGCTGCGCTACGTGCACTTCGCGCCGGAGGCACTATCCCGGAGTTATCGCAGCAAGATCAACGCGCTCGGACTGCCGCGACGCGCGGCGGCTTCACTGCTCGCCGAGCTCGAGGCCGGCCTGTCCGGCTACACCTATCTCTCGGAGTCCTGAGCCGCAGCGCGATCAGGCGGCGCGACGCTGCCGGGCGGAGACCGGCGCGTCCGCGTGCCGGAGCGCCCGCGTCGCTTCCAGGAAGGTGCCCAGTGCACGCGTGAAGCGCACCGGCGCGTCGAAGGGCACGGCATGCCCGCAGCGCTCGAAGCGGACTATCTCGGCGTGCGGCACGAAGTCGTTGATGCGCAGCTGCCCCTCCGCCGGATAGAGCTCCGACTCCATGCCCACCATCGCGGTCATCGGCACCGCGATGTCGCGCATCGATTCGCGCCAGTCGTATTCGTGGGTGAGATACGCGTGCAGGCAGTCCATGTAGACCGGCCAGTTGGTGGTCGGCGCCGCCAGCCGCGCGAAGCGCTCGTGCCGGGTGAGGCGCAGTCCGTGTCGCCATCCGGCACGATGGAAACCGCTCCCGTAGAACTCGGCCATGGCCGCCCAGAAGCGCCGGCGCAGCTCGCGCGGGATGGCGCCGAAGGAACGCCCGCGCCACGGCGCGACCTTCTCCATCAGATCGGCCCAGGGCGCCAGCCGCACTTCCTGCTCGTCGCCGAGCAGCCCCCAGCGCCAGTCCGGCAGATTGCGCACGCACGGCGCCTGGTCGATGTGCAGATAGGCGCCCACCCGATCGAAGCCGTGGCGCTGCTGATACTGCAGCGACGTGCAGGCCCCCATCGACAGCCCGCCGAGCGTGAAGCGGCCGAGCCCGAGACCGGTGACCAGATCGGCGAGATCGTCGGCGTGCTGGTCCAGCAGCACGGGCTGGACCAGCGGCAGTTCGTGCGAGCGCCCGAATCCGCGCAGGTCGGGCAGGATGAAGCGGTGCCGGTGTGCGTAGCGCATGACGAAGGGCAGCCACATGGCGCCGTGCATGGCGAAACCGTGCAACAGGACCACCGGGTCGCCGCGTCCGACGTCAAGATAGTGCAGCTTGGCGCCGTCGCGCATACGCATTCTGGCCATGGCGGCCATCATGCCCGTCGGACAACTTTTTGCAACCTTGGATTCAATCCGCAAGTGCAACACTTCCGGCAAAGGAGGTGTGCTGTGGGGATTCACTATCGACACTTGGGTGCGGAGGAACGGGGCACGATCATGGCGATGATCCTGGGCGGATCGAGCATGCGCCGGGTCGCTGAAGCTATTGGCCGATCGCCGAGCACGATCCAGCGGGAGCTTCGGCGCAATGGCTATCGGCGGGAGTCGGAGCCGCTCAAGGGGCGTCCGCGCAAGATCCCGCGATATGACGCGCCGAGCGCGGGCCAGCGTGCCCGACGGCTGCGCCGCAAGCCGCGCGTCGAACGCAAGCTGGCCCGCACAGGCGCGCTCTGGCCGATGGTGGTGAAGCGTCTGCATCGCGGTTGGTCCCCGGAACAGATCGCCGGCAGACTGGGCGGGGTGTCGCACGAAACAATCTACACCGCGATCTACGCCACGCCGCGCGGCCAGCTTCGGCGCGAGCTGACGTCGCTGCTGCGACAAGGGCATCGCAGCGGGCGCAAGCGCCGCCAAGGCAGGGACCGGCGCGGCCGGCTCACGGATATGGTCAGCATCCATGTGCGCCCGCCGGAAGCTGAAGACCGGCTGGTGCCGGGACATTGGGAAGGCGACTTCATCGTCGGGCGCCGCAATCAATCGGCGATCGGCACGCTGGTGGACCGCCACTCCTTGTTCGTGATGCTCGCCAAGATGGAGGGCTGTACCGCCGAGGCCGCCTTGGAGGGGTTCAGCACGACCTTCAATGCCCTCCCGGAGGCGCAGCGGCGCACCCTGACCTATGACCAGGGCAAGGAAATGGCGCGCCACAGCGAGCTGGCTGAGCGCACCGGCCTCAGCATCTACTTCGCCGATCCGAACAGCCCCTGGCAGCGGGGTATCAACGAAAACACCAACGGCTTGCTCCGCCAGTACCTGCCCAAGGGCCAGGTCCTGTCGAACTACACCCAGCGCGAACTCGATGCCATTGCCTGGCAGCTCAACAACCGACCGCGCAAATCGCTGGGCTTTCGGACACCGGCTGAGGTCTTCTTCGAGGCCGCCTATGCAACAACACAACATTGATGACCAACGGTGTTGCACTTGGGCCTGGAATCCACCAACCATTTCGATCGACGAACGGAAGGATCAGGACATGCGGGCGGGATTCATCGGACTGGGCACCATGGGCTGGCACATGGCCGGGCATCTGCACACCGCGGGCTGCCTTGCGGGGCTGTGGAGCCATACCGCCGAGAAGGCCGCGCGGCGTGCCGGCGAGCTCGGAGTCACGCGGGCGGACACACCGTCTGCCCTCTGGGACGGCGCCGACGCGGTGGTGCTGTGCGTCCGCGCCGATGCCGAGGTGCTGGCGGTGGTCGATGCGCTGTGCGTGCCCGAGGCCGCGGGCAGGCTCGTCATCGACGCTTCCACCGTCTCGGACGCCACTGCACGCGAGGCTTCGGCACGACTGGCACGCGTCGGCGCGCGCTTCGTCGATGCCCCCGTCACCGGCGGTGCCGAGGGCGCGCGCCAGGGCACGCTGACCTTCATGGTGGGCGGGGCCGAAGCCGATGTCGCGGAGGCCGGCCCGCTGTTCGAGGCCATGGGCAAGCGCTGGGTGCACCTCGGCGCGATCGGCGCGGGCCAGGCCTGCAAGGCCGTCAACCAGGTCATGGCGGCCGGCATCAACCAGGCCGTCTGCGAGGGCCTGGCGCTGGCCGAGGCCAGCGGCCTCGACCCCGATCAGGTGGTGGAGGTGGTGGGCAGCGGCGCCGCCGGTTCCTGGTTCGTCAACAACCGCGGACGCACGATGGTCGCGGGCGCGTATCCGCCCGGCTTCCGCATGGACCTGCATCTCAAGGATCTGCGCATCAGCCAGCGCATGGCCGCCGATCGCGACCTGCCGCTGCCGGTGGTCGACCGCACGGTGGCGGACTACGCCGCCCTGGTCGATGCCGGGCACGGCGACGACGACATCTCCGGGCTCTACCGCCAGCTGCGCGCGCGCCGCACGCGCCCGCGGCGCTCACCGGCACCCGAGCCCTACTGGTTCGAGGAGGGCTGCTGGATCAGCGAGTGGTGGAATGCCGGCGAGGACGACGCCGTGTCGATCGTCGAGGCGCGCGTACCGGCGGGTGGCAGCACGCGCATGCACGCGCTGACCGGCACCGCCGAGCGCTACGTGGTGCTCTCCGGTACCGGCACCGCCGAAGTCGCGGGCGAGCGCCACCCGCTGGCGCGCGGCGATGCGCTGCTCATCCCGCCCGAGGCGCCGCAGCGCATCACCAACACCGGCGACGGCGAGCTGATCTTCCTCGCCGTGTGCACGCCCCGCTTCCGTCCCGGCTGCTATCAGGAAGCGGCCGACTGAATGCGCAGTGCCGCCGCCTCGCCGGTGAGGGTGCCCCAGCGGTCGTAGCCCAGCGCCGAGGGGTGGAAGCGGTCCTCGCAGAAATAGTCGCTGCCGCCCTCGTAGGGCAGCGGCACATAGAGCGCCCGCGGGCAGGCCGCCGCGACCAGCGCGCTGATGCGGTCGAAGGCCTGGGCGCGCACGCCCAGCAGCGCGCGCAGCGGCTGCGGGATGGCCGGGAAGTGCCCCATCGGCGGCACCGCGCTCACCACGATGATGGCGCCCGGGGCACGGCGCCGCGTCGAGGCCAGCAGCTTCTCGAGGTTGTGCCGCCACGTTTCCGGCGCACATCCGGAGAGCACGTCGTTGACGCCGAGGGCCACCACGACCACGCCGGTGCCGCGATCGACCTCCGGCACGTGGCGATAGCGCGTCTGCCGCGCCGTGGCCCCGTTGTGCCCGTGCGCGCTCCAGCGCACGGCGCGCCCGGTGCGCGCTGCCAGCGCCGCCGCACTCCGGCCGGCGAGTCCGCGCGCATGGTCCGGCGCGCCGACACCGGCGGCAGTGGACTCTCCGATGACGGCGAGCCGGATGACCGGCGCCTCGCCGGTCACCTCGCCCTCCCGGGGGCCGGGGGCTTCCTCCAGCCGCGGCGTGTCGCGTCGCAGACGATAGGCCTGCCACGCGAACAGTGGCAGGCCGGAGAGCAGCGCAGCGGCCCAGGCCACATAGCCGCTGTTGTCATTCAGTCGTTTCACGGCTCCTCCAGCGGGGCAACCGCGATCGGGAACGGCCGCGGTGTCCATCTGCCACCAAGCAGGACGCGTGCCATCCTTCGCGCGCCGCGCCGGCGCGTGGCACGATGCGCCCTCCACCCGTGGCCATCCATCGCGTTCTAGCATGCCCGCGCGATCCGCACCACCATCCGGCAGTGACACCGGCTGCACCATCCGCGCCTTCGCGCCGGCCGACTGGGAGGCCGTATGGCCCGTCCTGCGCAACGAGTTCCGCAGCGGCGAGAGCCATCCCCACGATCCCGCCATCGGGATCGACGAGGCCCATCAGGCATGGATCGAGGCCCCGCAGGCGACCTTCGTCGCGGAGGATCGCGGCGGCGTCATCGTCGGCACCTATCTCATCAAGCCCAACCAGCCCGGCCTGGGTGCGCACGTCTGCAACTGCGGCTACATCGTCGCCCCCGAAGCGCGCGGCCGCGGCATCGGCCGCGCGATGTGCGCGCATTCGCTGGCGGAAGCCCGGCGCCTCGGCTATCGCGCCATGCAGTACAACCTGGTGGTGGCGACCAACACCGGCGCCAAGGCGCTGTGGGACCGCATGGGTTTCTCGACGGTGGGCCGGCTGCCCGGGGCGTTCCGGCATCCGCGCCACGGATTCGTGGACGCCTTCGTCATGTTCCGCGATCTGACCGAATGATCATTTAGGTGCACGCGGCGGCCCGATGCGGCCTTTGCTGCGCTGCGATAGCGCACGGCACACCGGAGCGCGCAGGCCGACCGCAACAAAATCATCACCTTGCAGCCGACGGCGAACTGGCCCGATCCTTGCTTCATACGGGTACCAAGTATCGCGAGACCCGAGATGAAGCGAAATACCGTCAGCGTGGCCGTGATCGGCGTCGCAGAGACGCAATCGCGGGCTCTTGTCGCGGCCAGCTCCGTCATCCAGAGCCGACTCCCCGCCGATCTGCAGTGGGAGTCGGACGCCGCCCAGGCCGAGATCATCATCCTCAACACCGGCGCTCCGGATGGCCAGAATCTCGCCAGCCGCTTCGCGGCCGAGAACGATGCCGTGATCGTGCCCTATGCCGAGCACGGCGACTGTCCCGAGCACGGCATCGCGCGCCCGCTGCGCATGAACGCGCTGCAGGACGCCCTGATGACCGCCCTCAAGCACGTGCTGGACCGGCCGCCGCCCAGTCAGGAGGACGTCCAGCGCCGCAGCTATCGCGGCCACGCGCTGGAGGGGCCGGCGCCGAAACCCAAGACGCACGACCACGCGGCGCCGGCGGGCTTCTCCCGCATGTACCGCGGCCGGCCCGCCTGAGGGCGGCGCGCTCCGGACCTCAGTCGGCCGCGCGCGCCGCCATCACGGGGGCGCCGGCGTCGACCGCCGGCGCGTCGCCGGGCAGGCCGTGCAGCGCGTCGAGCGGCTGCCGCCGGCAGCGGTAGACAACCGCCGGCGGCACGTTGCGCAGGACCACTTCGGTCTCGACGGCACCGAAGCAGGCGCGCAGCTCGCGCCGCAGCTGGGTCGAGTACTGGAAGCCCACGAACACGCCACCGGGGCGCAGGGCGCCGAATATGGCGCGAAGCAGCTTCTGCCGGACCAGCGGGCGGAAGTTGGCGAAGGGGAGGCCCGAGATGATGCAGTCGGCGCCGTCGAGTCCGCCCGCCGCCAGTGTCGCCCCCAGCGTAGCGGCGTCCTCGTGCAGTTCCAGTGACGGGAACCGCCGCAGCAGATCGCGGCGCAGCGCGGGCTCGGTCTCGAAGACCAGGAAACGCGCATCCGGCGCCAGCGCGCCGACCACCGCCTGCGTGAACACGCCGGTACCGGCACCGAGCTCCGCGACGACACCGGTCGCGTCCCAGTCGATACCGCGCAGCATGGCCCGGGCGAGCGACTGCGAGCTCGGTGCCACGCTGCCGATGCGGGCCGGCGCGGCGACGAAGCGCCGCAAATAGCGAAAGTGCTCTGCCATTCCTCCGCGGGTCGTGCCTGACCTGGACCTGTGGGCGCGCCGGGCACGCCCCGGCACAGTGTGTCACGTTCGTGTCATCCGCGCGGCGGGAGAATACCGCCGCGTCATGCCGTGCGGGAGTGACGCTATGCTGGCGCGCGCACCGCGAGAGGAGGCTCCGCATGTGGTCGAACTTTGCCCGCGTCAGTCCCACGGCGCGCTACACCGGCGCGGTGTGGCGGCGACACGGGCTGTCGCCGGCGGCGCTGCATCCGCTCCCCGACAGGGTGCTCGCGGCCGGCATGCGGCTGTCGGCCCCGCTGCGCCCCGACCCGCTGCTCGAGGGCCTGCTGCTCGCCCGTCATGTGGCCATCGACGCGCTGCTGACGCGCGCCATCGTCGACGGCGGCGTATCGCAGGTGATCGAGCTCGCCGCGGGACAGTCGGCCCGCGGCTGGCGCTTCAAGCAGCGCTTCGGCACCGGCCTGCGCTACATCGAGACCGATCTGCCGGCGATGGCGGCGCGCAAGCAGCGCGCCCTGCAGCGGGGCGGGCTCCTCAGCAGCGGCCACGAGGTGCGCGCGCTCGACGCCGGCGTCACCACCGGCCCGCTGAGCCTGCGCACGCTGCTCGGCGCGCTCGCGCCCGACCGCGGCGTCGCCATCATCAGCGAGGGGCTGCTGAACTACCTCCCGCTCCAGACCGTCGATCAACTCTGGCAGGACGCCAGCGCCGGCATGCGGCGCTTCCCGGCATCGCTCTATCTCGCCGATACCTACCTGGCCTCCGACAACGGCGACCTGCTGACGCGCGGCTTCCTGGCTGCCCTGTCGGTGATGGTGCGCGGCGCGGTGCGGCTGCATTTCACCGACGCCGGGGCGCTGCACGCACGCGCCAGGCGCGATGGCTGGCGAAGCAGCGCGCTGCTGGCGCCGGACGCCGTCACGGGTTCCGGAGCGGGCGGCAGCGGGGCGACCGGACGCGTGCGCATCCTCTGCGCCAGCGCCCACGACCGGCTGCCGGGGGCCTGACATGCGCACGCTGCGTCGCATCCTGTTCGTTGCGCTGACCGGCATCGCGCTGGGCGCCGTCGCGCTGGTCGTCTGGCTGCACTGGCCGCGCCCCGGCCCGGCGCCGACGGACGTCGCGACCACCGCTGCCGACGGCGCCACCACCGTGACATGGCTCGGCGTCTCCGGCGCACTGCTGCGCAACGGCGACAGCGCGGTCATGATCGACCCCTTCTTCACGCGCCGGCCGGACAAGCTCGGCCTGGTGCTGAACCGGCCGGTCGCACCGGACGAGGCACGCGTGCGGGCGTGGCTGAAACGCCTCGGCGTGCAGCGCCTCGACGCCGTCGCGGTATCGCATTCCCACTACGACCACGCTCTCGACGCCGGCCTGGTCGCGCGGCTTACCGGCGCCCGGCTGGTGGGCTCGGCGAGCACCGCCAATATCGGGCGCGGCGCGGGCCTGCCCGAGTCGCGCATCGTGACGGTGGCGCCGGGCATGGCGGTCGATGCCGGCGCCTTCACGCTGCGCTTCCATCCCTCCCGGCACGCCGGCGCCACCGGCGGGCGCCCGCGCGGCACCATCGATGCCCCGCTGACACCGCCGGCGACGGCGCTGGCCTACCGCCTCGGCGGCGCCTGGTCGATCGCGGTGACGCACCCGGACGGGAGCGTGCTGCATCACGGCAGCGCGGGCTTCGAGCCGGGCGCCCTGCGCGCGGTCAGGGCCGATACCGTGCTGCTGGGGGTCGCGATGATCGACGACCTGCCGCGCTATCTCGCGGCGGTGGTGGACACGGTGGACGCCGACCAAGTCTATGCCGTGCACTGGGACGACTTCACCCGCCCGCTCTCGGCGCCGCTGCAGCCGCTGCCGCTGGGCGTCGACCTGCCCGGCTTCCTGTCCGCCGCGCGCGCGGCGCGCCCGGGCATCCGGTTCGCGACGCTGCCGCTGGGGCAGCCGGTATCACTGGCACGGTAGCGTCGATGCACCGACACCGCATAATGGGAACATCCATCCTGATCGGGGACCATCATGACCCTCTCGCTCCGTTTCGCCCGCTTCCTCGTGCCCGCGCTCGCCGCCACGCTGCTCGCCGCCTGCGTGGTGTATGAGGAGCGCACCGGCTCGCTGCCTGCGCCGCGGCCCGGCAATGTCCAGGAAGTGCCGGAGTTCCACACCTTCATCGACGAGTACGCCCCGACACCGGAGGAGTTCCGCGCCGTCTATCCCGACATCACGCTGGTGCTGCCCGGAGACATCGCGACCAAGGAGTTGCGCATGAACAACAGCCGCTTCTTCGCCGAGCTCGACGACCGGGACCGGATCGTTGGCGGCCGCTTCCAGTAGCACGGCCGCACGCGACGAGCGCGCGGCGAGCGCGCTCGTCAGCATGCCGCCCGTGGCTGCGGAAGCGCCGCGGGTGCTGGTGCTCGGCTCGATGCCGGGCACCGCCTCCCTGCGCGCCCAGCGCTACTACGCGCATCCGCGCAACCTGTTCTGGCCGATGATGGCGCTGCATCTGGGCATCGATGCACGCCAGCCCTACGAGGCCCGCATGCAGGCACTGTGCGCGCGCGGCGTGGCGCTCTGGGACGTGCTCGCGTGCTGTCGCCGGCGCGGCAGTCTGGACGGCGCCATCGCACGCGACAGCGAAGTGCCCAACGACATCCCCGGTCTGCTCCAGCGCCATCCGGGCATCCGCGCGATCCTGCTGAACGGCGGCCGCACGGTTGCGATGTTCCGCCGCCACCTCGCCGACGAGTGCACGCGGCTGCGGCCGGCGCTGCGCCTGCACGCCCTGCCGTCGACCAGCCCCGCCAACCAGTCCATCCCGCTGCCCGAGCGCGAGCGGGCGTGGTCGGTGATCGCCGACTACGCCGACGCGGGCACCGCCGCTACGCCGTCGCCGCGCTCCTGAACGCGTCCATGGCGAAGGCCACGCGGGCCGGTGCCGGCGCGCCGTGCGGGGCATCGCTGTCGACGGTGCCGACGCGCGTGCGCAGACCGGCACGGTTGGCGAGCTGGATGCTCAGCCCCGGGCGCGCATTGAGCTCGAGCATGAGCGGGCCGCGATAGGCGTCCAGCACCACGTCGACGCCCAGATAGCCCAGCCCGGTGAGCTCGTAGCAGCGCGCGGCGAGCTCCAGCAGGCGCTCCCACTGCGGGATCTGCAGACCGGCGATGCGGTTGTGCGTGTCGGGGTGGTGTTCGGTCGGCGCGTTCTGCCAGATGCCGGTCATCAGCGTGCCGCTGCCGATGTCGACACCGGCACCCACCGCGCCCTGATGCAGGTTGGCCTTGCCGTCGGCCAGGCGGGTGGGAAGGCGCACCATCGCCATGATGGGCACGCCACGATAGACCACGGTGCGGATGTCGGGCACGCCCTGATGGGTGATGCGCTCGAACAGCGGGTCGAAGATCACGCGCTGCTCGATCATCGCCGTGTCCGGCCGCCCGCCCAGGCTGTACATCCCGGAGAGGATGTTGGAGACGTGATGGGTCAGCGCATCCTCGCCGATGAGCGCGCCGCTGGCCTTGCGGAACATCTCGCCGGAACGGCCGACCACCACCGTCACACCCTCGCCGCCGGCGCCGTGTGCGGGCTTGATGACGAAATCGTCGAGGGTCCGCAGGATCTCCCGCATGTCGGCGGCGTCATGGTTGGTGCGCACCTCGGCATACAGCTCGGGCACCGAGATGCCGGCGGCCTGGGCCAGCTTCTTGGTGAGCAGCTTGTCATCGACGCGCGGATAGAAGCGGCGCGGATTCTGCTCGGCGATGAGCTCGGCGTTGCGCCAGTTCATCCCGGCGATGCCGGCCCGGCGCAGCGCCCAGGGCGACGCGATCCACCGCATCAATCGGACTCCATGTTGCGGAAGCGCACCAGCTCGGTGAGGCGGTAGCCGGTGTAGCGCCCGAGCAGCAGCACGATGGCGAGCACCACCAGCAGCAGCTCCGGGAAGACCAGCATGAGGTGCTCCATGTTGCTCTGGAACATGAGCAGATAGGCGGCCACCGCCACCAGCAGGCTGCCGAGCCCCTGACGCAGCGACTCGCCGGGCCCGTGCTCCTCCCAGACGATGGACATGCGCTCGATGGTCATCGCCAGGATGACGATGGGGAACAGCGAGACGGACAGGCCGGTGGGCAGGCGCAGCTGGTAGCTGAGCACGCTGAGCATCGCGATGAGCAGGATGACCACCACCACCACGGCCGCCAGGCGCGGGACCAGGAGCAGCTTCAGCCGCTCCAGGTAGAAGCGCACCGACAACCCGAGCGCGGTCACGATGGTGAACAGCACGACGCCGCCGATGAGCTGGGTCTCGCGGAAGCTGATGGCGATCAGCACCGGCATGAAGGTGCCGAAGGTCTTGACCCCGACGACGTTGCGGAGCACCACGATGAGCAGCACGCCGAGCGGCACCAGCAGCAGGATGCGGTAGAGGTTCTGTGTCTGCACCGGCAGGTTGAGCAGGGAGAACTCCACGAACCCGGAGGTACCCGTCTGCGTGCCCTCGCTGAGCGCTTCCATGGCATCGAGCTGGCTGCGCTTGGAGGCGAAGCGCACGTTGACCTCGCGGGCGCGCGTGACGCGCGCCGGATCGGCCTCGCTCTTCCACCACTTGACGAAGTTGTCGGGATAGCCGGTGTTGCCGTTGGCCGGATTGATGGGCACCCAGCGGCTTCCGTTGTGGACCTCCAGCCAGGTCGAGGGCTGCAGATCGCGCGCGCCGTCCTCGAGCGTGATGCCGCGCACCATGCGCGCCGGGATGCGCGCACCCGCCAGCATGTGGATGGCAGTGGCCACCTTGTCGACATCCGAGCGCTTGCCCTCGAGCATCAGACGGATGTTGTCGTTGCCCTCGGGGCTGGCGAGCATCTGCATCAGCATCGAGGCGAAGGTGGCGACATCCGCGGAACGGCTGCGCACCTCGTCCAGCACCGAGTTGACCGCCTGCAGATAGGGCTCCTCGTACTCGGGAACCGGGGGCGGGGCGGGTGACTCCGCCTCGGCCTCGCGCTGCATTTCCTGCGGCAGCATGGTGGCGCGGTAGAACAGCGCCTGGCGGCCACTGGGGCGCCGCTGCGTCCACACCGCCGTGCGCTGGCCGTCGATGCGCTCGACGGCGACACCGTAGCCGCGCGATATGAAGTTCTCCTCGAGCACCCGGTACCCGGGCGGATCCTCGGGCAGCATGAGCTCGGCCTTGACTGCCCCGCCGATGGGCACGAATCCGAGCCGGGCCTCCACGATCCAGGTATCGGTGGTGGCCTGAGCGGTGAGCGGAAAGCCCAGCGCGCTGTGCTTGTACCACGCCATACCCAGACCGAGCGCCACCAGGGAGAGCGCCAGCAGCCAGACGTGCAGCCTCATGGCGCGGTGCTTCGATCAGGCGCGTGCGCGCTTCCGCTACTCGGCTTCATCGCCGTCGTCATCGTGCTCGTCCCCGCTGTCGTTCTTGCCGTTTTCGCGTGCTCCGCCGTCGGCGGGGCAGGCCGGATCCGTGGTCAGACTATCCGAAGCGTCGACGAGTATGCGGCCAGCGAGGAAATTGCGCCCGATCAGCATGGGATACATGAGCTCGCTGCGATCGATCAGGGACACCTCGCGCACCAGTGCCACATCCGCCAGGCAGAAGTGCATGCGGACCACCGGGCGGCGCTGGTGACTGCCGTCGTGGCGCTTGATGCGCACATAGCGCTCGACCGGCAGCTGGTAGCGCACCGCCTCGACACCATCATCGGGGTCGTCGACCTCGAAGGCGATCCACTCGACCCCGTTGCGCTGGGTCGTGACCGGATTGCGCGCGGTCAGCGAGGAGGTCCGCGCGCCGGTGTCGAGCCGCGCCTTCACGCGCAGCGGAGGCGACTCCAGGATGCGGACGTGCTCGACGAACCCCAGGATGCGCAGCGAAACCGGAGCATCCTCCGCGGCCCGCACCGGCGCGGTCGCGGATACACCCAGCGCCGCGACCATCGTCGCTATCGCCGCGTGCCACCGCCACCCGCCCGCGCAGTCGACCGCCGGTGGCATTCAGTCGCCGCGCCAGATCGAGACGCGCGCATCGGGCGGCAGGTAGAGCGCGTCGTCGGGCTGGACGTCGAAGGCCGCGTACCAGGCATCGATGTTGCGCACCACGCCGTTGGCGCGGTAGCGGTCGGGCGAATGCGGACCGTTGTTGAGCCGGTTGATGAGCTCGGACTCGCGGTACTTGCGCGCCCAGATCTGCCCCCAGCCGATGAAGAAGCGCTGCTCGGGCGAGAAGCCGTCGATCACCGCGTTGCTGACCGTGCCGCGCGCGCGGCCGGTGCCGATCTCGCCGCTGAAGAGGGCATCCGCGTCGCCTTCCTGCGCGGCATCCGCGAGCGCCAGGCCATGGGCCACCCGGGCGATGCCGAGGCCGCCGAGGTCGCCGATGTTCTCGCCCAGTGACAGCGCGCCGTTGACGCAGTGGTCGGGCAGCGGACAGAAGGCGTCGTACTGCGCGACCAGCGCACCGGTGCGGTCCTCGAAGCGCTCGCGATCGGCTTCGGTCCACCAGTCGCGCATGCGGCCGGTTCCGTCGAAGCGCGAGCCCTGGTCATCGAAGCCGTGCCCGATCTCGTGGCCGATGACGCCGCCGATGGCGCCGTAGTTGATGGCGTCGTCGGCGTCCGGATGGAAGAACGGCGGCTGCAGGATGGCGGCCGGAAAGACGATCTCGTTGCCGCCCGGACTGTAGTAGGCGTTGACCGTCTGCGGCGTCATGAACCACTCGTCCTCGTCGATGGGATGGCCGAGCTTGCCGTAGTGATGCGCGAACTCGTGCCGGCGCAGGCGCAGGACATTGCCGAAGAGATCGTCGGCGCGCACCTCCAGCCCGCCGTAGTCACGCCACTCGTCGGGATAGCCGATCTTGGTGGTGAACCGCGACAGCTTGTCGAGCGCCTCGGCGCGCGTGTCCGGGCTCATCCATTCCAGCGCCGCGATGCGCTGGCGGTAGGCCTCGGTCAGGTAGTCGACCATGCGCTGCACGCGCGCGCGCTGGCGGGCCGGGAAGTGCGCCGCCACGTAGCGCTTGCCCAGCGCCTCCCCCATGCCGTCCTCGACCAGGCTCAGCGCGCGCTTCCAGCGCGGCTTCTGACGCTCGACGCCGCTCAGCGTGGCCTGGTGGAAGGCGAAGTGCTCGTCCACCAGCGGCGAGCTCAGATAGGGCGCCAGCGCGGCGACGGTGTGATAGGCGATCCAGCCGCGCAGCCGGTCGAGGTCGGCCTCGCCGAGCATGCGCGCGGTCGCCGCCACCGCTTCCGGCTGGCGCACGATGACGCGCTCGGGCTCGGTCTGCCCGAGGGCGGCGAAGAAGGCCCGCCAGTCGAAGCCGGGCGCGCGCTCGCCGAGCTCGGCAAGCGGCACCGGGTTGTAGGTCGCCTCGCGATCGCGCGACGCCACGCGCGTCCAGTGCGCGTCGGCGAGGTCGCGCTCCAGCGTCATGACGGCCTCGGCGCGCCGGCCGGCGTCGGCGACCCCGGCCAGGGCCAGCAACCGCCGGACGTGGGCCCGGTAGGCCGGCCGCAGCTCGGCGAAGCGCGCCTTGTCGGACAGGTAGTAGGCGCGATCCGGCAGCCCGAGCCCGGACTGGCTCAGGTACAGCGCGTAGCGCTCCGGCGCGCGCGCATCGCGGTAGATGGACAGCCCCACCGGCAGCTCGACGCCGATGCGCTGCAGATCGGCGAGCAGCGCCGGCAGCTGATCGCGCGCGTCGATGCCGGCGATGCGGTCCAGCAGCGGCTGCAGCGGCGCGATGCCGCGCGCCTCGATGGCGCCGAGATCCATGTAGCTGCGGTACAGCGCCGCCAGCTTGGCGCTCTCCGTATCGGCTCCCTCGGCCGGAATGGCCTCGACCAGGGCGCGCAGCTGCTCGCGGGTGCGGTCGTGCAGGATCGAGAAGGTGCCGTAGTTGGAGCGGTCCGCGGGGATCTCGGTGCGGGCCAGCCAGCGGCCGTTGACGTACCGGTAGAAGTCGTCGCCGGGATCCACCGACGGATCCATGTTGGCCCGGATCACGCCCGACGACGGCTCCGTCCCGGCGCCTGCCGGTGTCGCCGGCGCGACCGGGGAGATCGTGAGCGCGAGCAGCGCCGGTGCAAGGACACGCGCGGACGACAACAGCATGGAGGCTCCCGGTTGCGTTCGAGGGTGCGCGCTAGTCTAGTGGCTGGGCGCGCCGCGGGCGCTTCGCATCGAAGGCCGGCAGTACGACCCGCTGCACGTGCCCGGGTTCCCCCTCGCTGCCGATCAGCGCGCTGGTACCGTCCGCCGAGAGTGCCAGCGCCTCGGCCTGCTCCATCGGCGGGAAGATCACGCGCGCGCCGCGACGCAGCAGCGCCGACGCCCAGCCCTCGCCGTCGGCGCGGTCGTAGACCACCACCGCGCCGTAGGCGAGCACCGCCAGGCGCGCGCCGTCGGTGCTGATATCGAGCGCGGTGGGCAGATTGAACATCAGACCGAAGTGCGGCCCGGAGAACAGCTGCCAGGGCGGTGGCGGCGGCAGCACGACGTCGGCGACACGCTCGGCCACGGTGCTGGCATCGTTCCCGGCGGCGCAGGTCGCTCCCACCGGCAACCGGTAGAGCACCGGCGGCGTCTCGCGCTTGCTGAGCAGATAGAGCGCGCGCTCGCGCGGATCGAAGGCCAGCCCCTCGGCGTCGCGCGCGCCGTCCGGGTAGCGCACCGTCAGGGTTCCGGCGGCCGCGACCGTGTCGGCATCGGCCGCCGGCTCCGGCACGAAGTACACCCGAGCATGCTCGCGCCGCGCCAGGTTGTCGCCGATGTCGCCCACCAGCAGGCAGCGCCCCTCGGCGGTATCCATCCAGGCGAGATCCTCCCAGTCGCGGTTGCGCGCCCCCTCGACCGCGACCGTCCCGAGATCGGCGCCGTCGGGGCCCACCCGGTAGAGCCGCGCCGCGTTGCCGTGATCGTTGTGGCCCCAGTGGACGGACGAACCGGTCGCCGGCGCCAGGCCGCTGAGCTCGACCAGCGCCGGCGATCGCAGCGGTGTCGCATCGCCGCCGAAGGCGCGCGCGCAGCTGCCCAGGAGCACGCACGCGGCGACGAGCGCGATACGCGCGCCATTGCCCGGCCGCGGTGCGGCATCATCGTGGCATGGCGCCGCGCGGCTCGCGGCGCCGTCAACCAACCGGAGGTGGAGCATGCAGGATTCCGAAAGTCCCGGATCCGCCGCGGCGGAACGGGTGGAGAAGAGCGATCACGCCTGGCGCGAGCAGCTGCCGGAGGAAAGCTATCGCGTCACGCGCCAGCATGGTACCGAGCGCGCCTTCACCGGTGCCTACCACGATCATCACGCCGACGGGCGCTATCACTGCGTGTGCTGCGGCGCGCCCATGTTCGATGCGGTCCACAAGTACGACTCCGGATCCGGCTGGCCGAGCTACTGGCAGCCCGCCGAGGACGCACCGGTCGCCACCACGACCGACACCTCGCTCGGCATGACGCGGACCGAGGTGCACTGCGCGCGCTGCGACGCGCACATGGGGCACGTCTTCGACGACGGACCGGCGCCCACCGGCAAGCGCTACTGCATCAACTCGGCAGCGCTGGACTTCCGCGCGCGCGACTAGGCTCAGTGCGCGGTGGCGTGGTCGCCCGCGGCGCGATCGCGCGGCGCGCGCCGTGCCGCCGCCCCGGCGGGCCGGCGGCGCGGCTGGCGGGCGCCGCCGAGCTCCTGGATATAGCGGTCGAGCGTCGCCACCGCTTCGGTGCGGCCATCGCCGGCGTACTCGGCGGTGCGTGCGGCGAAGGCATCCTCCTGCGACAGGAAGCGGTCGACGTGCGACGGCGTCAGCGCGCTGGCGCCGACCCGCATGCCGACGCCCATGCGCTCGACCATCGCCGCGTTGAGGCGCTGCTCGAAGGCGTCCTCGGGCACGGCGAGCAGGGGCTTGCCCAGGTGAAGCGCCTCGCCGATGAGCTGGTTGCCGGCGGTGGACAGCACGGCCCGGCACTGGGCGAGATCGCGGACGAACCACTCGTTGCTGGGGGCGCAGAACTCGATGTTCTCGCTGCTGCCTTCCCAGGGCGTGCCGTAGACCTTCACCGGCATCTCCAGAAGGCGCAGGGTGCGGTCGACGTGGGCGCGGTACTGGTGCATGCCCTTGTTGAAGTAGACCAGCAGGAAGTCGCCGCGCGCCGGCTTCTGCGCCTTGACCACGTCGCGCAGCATGGGTCCGACGATGCGCGCGTCGTCGCGGTACGGCTCGGCCGGATAGAAGCTGGAGATCAGCACGCGGTCGGGCTCGCCCATCAGGGTGCGGTAGCCCCAGGCATCGCGCTGGCCGGCCAGCCACAGGTCGGTCGGGAAGTGCGGGCGGCACCAGGCAATGATGCCGACATGGTCGAAGCTGATGCGCGGGATGCCGAGACGCTGCCCGGCGCGGTGCGTCCAGGCCTCCGAGTCGGAGATGATGAGCTCGGTACCGCGGCTGGTCAGCTCGCGCTCCAGGGCATCGGTGCCCGGGCCGCGCAGCAGCAGATCGGCCATCGGCGCCAGATTCTCGCGGACCGTGCGGGGAACCGAATGCCCGCCGCGGTTGTTGTAGCGGTAGCCGATGGTCGGAATGCGGACGGTCGGGAAGAGAGGAGCGAGCACATCGAAGGCGTCGCCGCCGGCGTAGACCGTGACTTCGTGCTCGGCCATGAGGGCGGGCAGCACGCTCATCGTGCGCATGGCGTGTCCGCGTCCGTATCCCATGACCCCGTAAGCTATGCGCATGTCCGCACTCCGCACCTGACGAGCATGGGCGCGAGCCTATGACGCCGGCGTTGTCACTCCGTGACAGTGCGATGACGGTTCCATGACGCCCGCCAGCGGCGTCCTGTCCCACAAGCGAGTTCCACCATGCCCAAGCGCGGCCAGAAGCTCTACATCCGACAGGCCACCCCGGACGACATCCCCGCCATCCACGCGCTGGTGGCGAAGGTCTACACCGAGATGGGGCCGTACAGCACCGACCAGCTCCGCGGCCAGCTGAACCATTTCCCCAAGGGCCACATGCTGGCGATCTACGAGGACGCCATCGTGGGCTACTCGGCATCGCTGCGCATCTCCGAGGAACGCGCGCTGGCGCACCACAACTGGCGCCAGATCACCGGCGGCGGCTACGGCACCACCGACGACCCGGACGGCGAGTGGCTCTACGCCTACGAGGTCTGCGTCGACCCCGACTACCGCGGCCTGCGCATCGGCCACCGGCTCTACTCGGCACGCCGCAAGCTGTGCGTCGACGAGATGCTCAAGGGCATCGTCTTCGGCGGGCGGATCCCGGGCTACGCGCGCCGGCGCAAGCGCTACGAGAATGTCGAGGCCTACTGCGAGGCGGTGCGCGAGCGCAAGATCCGCGACCCGGTGATGAGCTTCCAGCTGCAGCAGGGCTTCGAGTGCATCGGCGTGCTCCGCAACTACCTTCCCTCGGACCGCGAGTCGGTGGGCCACGCCACGCACATGGTCTGGCGCAACCGCCAGGCCGAGGTCACCACCACCAAGACCTCGTCGGCGCCCGACCGGCCGGCCAATGTCGTGCGCCTGGCGGTGGTGCAGTACCTGCAGCGCGGCATCGAGAGTTTCGACGAGTTCGCCAAGATCGTGCGCCACTTCGTGGATGCGGTGGCCGACGTCAAGTCCGACTTCGTCCTGTTCCCGGAGTACTTCGCGTTCCAGCTGCTCTCCATCGAGGACCGCGAGATGTCCCCGCAGGACTCCATCCGGCGCCTGGCGGACTACAACGAGCAGCTCGAGGAGCTCTTCCAGGAACTGGCGATCCGCTACAACGTCAACATCATCGCCGGCAGCCACCCGCAGTTCACGCGCGACGGCGCGCTGCAGAACGTGGCGCACGTCTTCCTGCGCGACGGCGCCGTGCACGAGCAGCCCAAGATCCATCCGACGCCCGGCGAGCGCTACTGGTGGCAGATCGAGGGCGGCGACGTGGTGCGTGCCATCGAGACCGACAGCGGCACCATCGGCGTGCTCACCTGCTACGACAGCGAGTTCCCCGAGCTGGCACGCCATCTGGTCAACCAGGGCGCCACCATGCTGTTCGTGCCGTACTCCACCGAGGAGCGCAACGGCTACCTGCGCGTGCGCTACTCGGCGCACGCGCGCGCGGTCGAGAACCAGGTCTACGTCGCCATCGCCGGCAACGTCGGCAACCTGCCGCGCTTCCACAACATGGACATCCACTACGCGCAGAGCGCCATCATCACGCCGTGCGACTTCCCGTTCGCGCGCGACGGCGTCGCCGCCGACACCACGCCCAACGTCGAGCAGATCGCCTTCGCCGATCTCGACCTCGACGCGCTTCACCAGGCGCGCCAGTCGGGCACCGTGCAGAACTGGAAGGACCGGCGCCACGACCTCTACGAGGTGCTGTGGCGCGGGCCGGCCGGGGAGGATTGAGCACGGGCCCGCCCCCGTCCGTCTCCCCGTCCTCCCGGGAGACGGACGGGGCGGGGAAGCGCCGGCTCAGATAAGGCCCATCTGGTGCGCGGCGTTGATCGCCTGCGCGCGGCTGCCCACGGCCAGCTTCGAGTAGATGTTCTTGAGGTGGAACTTGACGGTGTTCTCGGACACGAAGATGGCGTCCGAGATGCGCCGGTTGGACGCGCCCTGGGCGACCAGGGTGAGGATCTGCTGCTCGCGGTCGGTGAGCGGCTCGAGAGGCTGGAAGTGCGCGCCCTCGAGCACCGAGGACGTGCCGCACTCGACACCGGAGATGGCGAGCACGCGCTGGGTGAAGTCGCGCACCTGCTCGAAGCCGCTGCCGGCGCCGGCATCCGACACGGCGGCGTGCACGTCGCGCACCAGGGCCAGCGCCTCCGCCCCCTCGTCGACGAAGGTGCGCAGGAATCCGCCGGGCGCCGCCCGCGCGACCGCCTTCTGCATGGCACGCCGCGACAGCTTCTCCGCACCGAGCACGCGATGCGCCAGGGCCTCCAGGATGAGCAGCTTGATCTGGCGCCGCACGCGCCCCTGCGCGATGGCCGCGGTCATCGCCTCGCCGGTGCGCGAGAGCGCCCGTTCGGCGCTGCCCTCGGCGATGTCGAGCCGGATCTGCCCGATGATGTCGCCCTCGGCGTCCTCGCAGAAGGGCAGCCAGCCCTCGGGCCGCGACAGCGGCGCCGCCGAGATGCGGCTGGCGATGGACTGCGCGCGGTCGAGCTCGCGCCGCACCAGCGCGCGCCGCACGCGCTCCCAGTTGATGAGGCGCAGCAGGCGCGGCCAGTTGCTGGCGTGCGCGACCGACTCGGCCTCGTCCAGACGCTCCTGCGCCAGCGCCGGTTCGCCCTGCGCATCGTGGATGCGGGCCTGCGCGATGTAGGCCAGCGCCATGTAGTCGAGCAGCGCCGCGTTGCGGATGACGTCGCGGAACTGCTCGAACTGGGCGCGCGCCTCGTCGAGGGCATTGGTCTCGTAGAGCGCCTGCACATGGCAGGCGACCAGCACCGCCGAGGCCACCGATTCGTCGAGCGTGATGCGCGGCTCGGCGATGCATTGCCGGAACTTCTCGAGCGCCTCCTGGAGCAGCCCCTGCACCATGAGATTGACGCCGGCCGTGCTCACCGAGTACCCCCAGCTGAAGGCGGCGCCGGCGCGGTCGCTGTGCGCGCGGGCCAGCGAAAGGTACTCGTGGGCGCGTTCGCACTCGCCGGCGGCGATGCCGAGATAGCCCACCAGGTTGGCGCCGGCACCGAGCTCGAAGGCGCGGAATCCGGTGGCGTCGCCGGCGTGCAGGTCGACGGTCTCGATGACGTCGCGCGCGCCGCTGACGTCGTCCTGGATGATCAGGATCATCGAGCGCACCACCGAGGGCCGCGCGGCGAGCCCGGGATCCTTGCTGGCGGCCTGGCGCTCGAGCATGGCCTGCACCTGCCCCAGCTTCTGGCGGCGGCGCAGGAAGGCCAGCGAGTAGGCCACCTTCACGACCAGGTCCGGACGCGCCTCGATCTCGTCGAGCGGCAGCCGGTCGTACCAGCGCTCGACCGTCATGAGATCGCCGTCCATGACCAGGCGCGTCGCCCAGTGGTCCAGCACCTCGGCGGCGTGCGCGAAGTCGCGGCCGGCGATGGCGTGATGCATGGCATCGTCGTAGTGCGCGTTGTCGGCGAACCAGCGGGCGGCGTGGCGATGGACGGCCTGCACGCGCTCGGGTGCCTGCTCGCGCTGCTGCTCGGCCAGGAAACCCGAGAACAGCGTGTGGTACTTGAACCAGTAGTTGTCGGAATCGAGGCTGCGCAGGAACATGCCGGCGCGCTCCAGATGCAGCAGCATGCGCTGGGCGTCGTCGCGCTCCAGCACGGCATCGCACAGCGGGCCGCACAGGCGGCGCAGCGGCGCGGTATCGCGCAGGAAGCCCTGCACGTCCTCGGACTGCAGGCCGAGCACGTTGTCGGCCAGGTAATCGGCGAGCTCGCGCGGCCGGAAGCTGGCGATGTCGGTCAGCGACTGCCGCACGCTGGGACTCGCCAGCGACAGCCGGTAGAGCTGTAGCGCTGCCGGCCAGCCCTCGCTGCGACCGTGGATCTGCTCGAGCTCCTGCCGGCTCAACGCCAGCCCCTCGGTGGACGCGAAGAAGGCCGTCGCCTCCTGCAGCGAGAAGCGCAGATCCTGGGCGCGCAGCACCAGCGCATGGTGGTTCACCACCAGCCGCGCCAGGCCGATCTCCGGGATGGTGCGCGAGCCGATCACCACGGTGACGCGTTCCGGAAGCCGCTCGAGCAGCGTCCGGAAGAAATCGAGGATGGAGCGGTTGTGCAGGGTCTGGAACTCGTCGAAGAACAGCGCCACCTCGCCTTCGAGGCGATCGAGCCGGTCGACCATCCAGTCCGAGCGCGGTGCGCGGCCCGCCTTGACCTTGGGCGCCGACGGCGCCGCGCCGGAGTTCGCCGACTGCGCCTCCACCGACTGCAGGAGCGTCTGCAGATGGCCGAACAGCCGGCTGGTGTCGTTGTCGCCCTCCTCCAGCGAGACCCAGCCGGTGGCCGCGTCGCGCTCGTCCATGCGCGCCCGGATCTGCTGCATGAGGGTGGTCTTGCCGTGCCCGGCGGGCCCCTGCAGCAGCACCACGCGCGGCCGGGGCTCGCCGAACACGCGCTGCAGGATGTCGGTGCGCAGGACCGTGCCGTTCGGGCCCAGCAGCACGGGTGCCGACGACTCGGGAGCGTCGGGGCGGGCAGCGACGGTTGGCGGCTCTGATACGGGCTGCATCGGCGGCGATCGGTTTCCGCGGCGAGGGTTCACGGCGCCGCGCCGGGCGGCACGGCCGGGGCGGGCCGGGAGGGCGCCCAGCGCTGGACAATGCCCCGACGCCGGGCCGATTGCAAATGGTGCACCGCGCCATCGCGCGGCGCCGCCACCGGAAAACTACCCATTGGTGTAGTGCCCGGTCCGGGGGGCCTTCCTAGACTCGAAACCATCAGAACCGGTGCGCGAGACGCCGGCGACCCGCGCGTTCCCCCGCGCGCAAGAACGAGGAGCGACACATGAGCGCAGCGAGGACGCCAGCGGCCCGGCAGGGTGCCGCGGATGCCGCCGACGCCGACCCGCGTCCGACTCGTGGCTCCGGTCGCCGCCGTCCCCCCGCGCGAGCCGCGGTGCAGCCGGTTCGACAGATTCCGCAGTTGGCGCGATCACCGTCCCCCCGGCGCGCCCGCGCCCTTCTCCTCCCTCGCCCCTCGGGCGACGCGCGGACACGCCCGGTCGATCGCAACGCATGCGGTGTTTTGTATCCGGTCGGCGGGAACGGTGCCCCCGGCCACCTTCACGACGGGGCGCAACGTCCCGCGTTCGAGACCGCCGTCCGCCGATGCCGGCGGCGGCACCATTCCAACGACAGTCCGGAGACCTGACATGAGCCGACAGAACTGGCAGCTGATCTTTCTCGTGGGCGCGGTATTCAACCTGCTGGTCGCGGGAGCCTTCGTGCTGTTCCCGACCGCGACCCTGCAACTGCTGGGCTTTGCCGCCATCGAGGGCGGCGTCCCGGCCAATCCGGTCTGGTACGGCCTGTTCTGGTGGCTGGTGACGGTCTTCGGCATCGGCTACTACATGGTGAGCCGGGATCCGGTCGGCAACCGCGGCATCGCCTTCATGGGCTTCGTCGGCAAGGTCGGCGTCTGGGTGATCGCGACCGTGCTGTGGGTGCGTGGCGATGTGCCCATCCTGTTCGAGCTGATCGCGGTCGGCGACCTGCTGTTCTCGCTGCTCTTCCTGTGGTTCCTCCGGCAGGACAGCAGCGCGCGCGCCGGGGCGTCGTTCGCGCACTGAGCGACCGCACCGGTCAGCCGCCGTGCCCGCCGAGCGCGTCCGCCAGTCGCGCGGCATGACGGTGCGCGGTCAGATCGAGCTGCAGCGGCGTGATCGAGACGGCGTTGTCGGCGATGGCCTCGAGGTCGCTGCCCGGCGGGGCCGCTCCCTCCGGATAGGACAGCCGGATCCAGTAGAGCGGCACGTTGCGGCCGTCGACCGCGCGCAGCGGCTGGAAGGCGCCGGGCGGGCGACGGCCTGCGGCGGTGATGCGCATGCCGCGCACCGCCTCGGGCGGACAGTCCGGAAAATTGACGTTGTACAGAACCCCTTCCGGCCAGGGCTGCGCGACGAGGAAGTCCAGCACCTCCGGCAGCATGCGTCGCGCCGTCTCCCACTGCGTCCGCGCGCCCGCCTCCAGGCTGACCACCTGGCTGAGCGCCACTGAGCGCGCGCCCAGCAGCGCCCCCTCGATGGCCGCAGCCACGGTCCCCGAGTAGATGACGTCCTCGGCGAGATTGGCCCCGCGGTTGATGCCCGAGAGCACCAGTCCGGGCCGGGCCCGCGCCATCAGTTCGTACCACGCCAGCAGCACGCAGTCGGTGGGCGTGCCGTGCACCGCGACGTGCCTGTCGTCCCGACGGTGCAGGCGTACCGGATGGCTCGCCGATATGGCGTGGGATGCCCCGGAGCGCTCGTCGGTCGGTGCCACCACGGTGACCGCGCCGAAGTCGGTGCCGACCGCCGCCTCCAGCAGGCGCAGACCGGGGGCGTCGATGCCGTCGTCGTTCACCAGCAGCGTGCCGGTGGCCCTGCCGTCCTCGTCCATCGCCCTCTCCCGATCGATCGTGTCGATGCGCACGGGTGCTTGCCAGCGGCCCCATCGCGCGATATTGTCCTACAACCTTGTTGTACCATAGTGCCGCGATATCGGCACGAGACCATCACCGGCTCGCCTGCACCGGGGCGTCAGATTCCCGGGCGGTGACCGGCCACAGAATGAGGAGACCGCATGGCCAGGCTGACCACCGATGCCGACAAGTACGGCCAGGAATCGCCTTCCGCCGTCGTCGAGGCGTTCCACGGCGCCACCCGCGAACTGGCACGGCAGTGCCTGGATGCCTCGGGCGGTGACTGGCGTCCGCTCGTGACCGGCGACAGCGCCGCCGGCGGGAGCGGCGACGATTTCCGCGCCGTCGAGCAGCAGCTGCTGGACAGCGGGCACCGCTTCGACTGGTCGGCCGCGATCTCGCCGCAGGAGCGGCCCGAGGCCTACAAGCCGACCGCAGGCGACGGCGAGGACCCCGCGGCCTTCTGCTTCCACCATCCGGACGCCCCGGTCGGCGCGCCCGACGAAGACGGCCGCGAGCAGCGCGGCGTCGGCGACAACGTCGTGCGCTACCGCGAGAACCGCATCGGCACGGCGCGCTACGTGCGCTCCAACGACCGTGTCCTGGCCTGGCTCTCCGACGGCGTGCCGCCCGACACCATCGCCGTCATCGACGACTCCGGCGGCACGCTCACCGCGCCGATCCTGGAGCAGTTCAAGGGCGTGATATGCGCCGGGGGGACGGTGCGCTCGCACCTCGGGATCCTGACCCGCGAATACGGCATTCCGTGCCTCATGAACGCGCGCGTGGACGGCATCCGCGAAGGCGACCGCGTCGAGATGGAATGCACCGCCACCGCCAAGACCGCCGAGGACTACCAGAGCGGCCGCGAGGTCACCGCCCGCGTCTGGCGCCTGCCCGAGGGAGACCGCTCATGAGTGCGCCCGCCATCAGCTACGCCCAGCTCCTCGAGACCAACAACCTGCTGCAGATCAACGGTGACGAGACCTACTGGCTGTGCGTCACCCGCACCGTCCAGGAGTCGAAGCTGTTCCCGGTGCCGTCGTACATGATGCTGTCCTACGCGATGGCCTTCTATCGCTATCCGGCGCTGCTGCGGAAGATTGAGACCCACATGTCCGCCGAGGCCCTGGGCGACCGTGCGCGCAGCATGGGCACGCGCTGCCAGACACCGGCGATGTGGGGGCTGCCCTGCTTCTATCTGCTGGGCCGGGAATGGCTCATCGACCTGGGCCTGATCCGCCCGCAGGACGCCGCCGAGGACGTCATCTACGTGCTCGACTTCTGGAAGCGGTTCGAGCTCGCCTGGCGGCGCAACCACGGCTACCTCACCGCCGAGCAGGCCGGACACCGGTCGCAGATCCTTCCCGAGCGCCAGCTGCAGGTCTTTCACGCCGACCTCTACGCCTGCGCGGAGGGCGACGCCCTGCACGAAGCGGCCCACGCCTTCATGGCCTCGGCGCAGCAGTACGCCTTCCTGATCGCCTGCGAGTCGCGCATCAGCCTGCACAACTCCGGCCCCTACAAGCTGGGCGACAACGAGGAGCTGCTGGTGCGCGACTTCCTCGACCTCGCCGAAGGCGACCTTCCCTGGCTGGACGGTGTCGCCTCGGACATCCCGTACAACAACCTGACCGTGACGATGGCGGTGCGCGACTGCCACTTCAACATCGTCGACGACTGGGGCAGCTTCGAGTCCGAGCCCGAGCTGCAGGCGCACCACCTGTGCGGCGTCGGTCTGTACACCTCCGACGTGCTCTCCGAAGGCTACGAGCCGGTGGGCATGGACAGCGCCGAAACGCTCACCGAGACCTTCCGCGACCTGACCGCGCGCATCAAGGATGCCACCACCCGCCTGTGGAAGCGTTTCGCCGGCTACACGCGCGACCAGATGCTGGACGCCGGCGCCATGACCTACTACGCCATCGTCAAGGACCTCGCCCACATCGCCGGCTGCTACGACCCGGACGACTGGATGAAGGTCGATGCGCGCGCCGAGCGGCTCCGGCCGCTGCTCAACGACGAGTACGGGCGGGACGTGCTGGGCGAGCTCTGCGTCGGCATGGGCGCCCAGCACCGCGACCACGACTACCGCATGATGCGGCACTCCGATCAGCCGCAGCACATCTACTCGCCGATCCCGTACTCCATCCTCGGCGACGGCGACTACGTGCCCTCGGTCGGCGATCTGAAGCGCGGCGTCACCTACCTCGACGCCAAGCAGGACCGCTACCGCACCACCCGCGGCGTGCTCGACATCGCCACCTACAACCGGCGCGCGCGCGACGAGGTGCCGGCGCTGGCCGGGGAGCGGTTCCGCTTCCTGTGCGAGCGCTGGATCAAGTACAACGCCGGCACCCCGCTTGCCGACGAGCTCTACCGGCTGCACCAGGCGCAATCGCGCAACCTGCGCGACCGCGGCGCCGGCCTGGGCCGCGCCGACATCGCCGCGCTGCGCGACTGAGAGCGTCATGGAGATCGGTTCGCTCATCCGCCGCGCGGCGGTCCACCACGGCGATGCACCCTGCCTGATCGAGGGTGCGCGCACGGTCAGCTTCCGCGCATTCGACCGCCTCACCGACCGCGTCGGCAACGCCCTGCTGGCATCCGGCCTGGCCGAGGGCGATCGCGTCGGCGTCCTGCTGCCCAACGGCATCGACTGCCTGGTGGCGTACTACGCCCTGGCCAAGGCGGGCCTCGTCCGGGTCACGCTCAACGGCCGCGAGACCGCCGACGACCATGCCTACAAGCTCGCCGACAGCGGTGCGCGCGGCCTCATCCACGCCGCCGCGCTGATCGATGCCGACGCCGTCGATGTACCGGTGCGCATCGACGACGAGCGGCTGGCCGCATGGATGGCGGACGGCGACGACCGCCCCTGCCAGCGCCAGCGCGCGCTCGATGCGCCCTACCGGCTGGGCTACACCGGCGGCACCACCGGGCGTCCCAAGGGCGTCACCCTGACCACGCGCGGCGAGCTCGCCGAGCTGTCCGCCTTCCTCACCGATCTCGTGCCCGACCTGCGCGCCGGCGACCGCTTCCTGCACGCCGCCCCCATCGCGCACGCCTCGGGCGCGTTCTTCCTGCCGGCGGTGGCGCGCGGCGCGACCTCGGTGGTCATGCCGCGCTTCGACGCCGCCGAGTTCCTGACACTGGCCGAGAGCAGCGGCGCCACCATGACCTTCCTGGTGCCGACCATGCTGGCGATGATCCTGGAAGCCCCCGGCATCGACGATGCCGATGGCCGCTTCCGGCGCATCTGCTACGGCGCCTCGCCCATTGCACCGTCACTGCTGGAGCGCGCCGAGGCCCGCTTCGGCCGCGTCTTCGCGCAGGTCTACGGACAGGCCGAGAGCCCCATGGTGATCACCTGCCTGCAGCCCGAGGATCACGACCGGGCCGGCGCCTGCGGCCGGCCGTTCACCATGGTCGACGTCGCCGTCTTCGACGACGACGACCGGCCGCTGCCGCCCGGCGAGATCGGCGAGATCGTGTGCCGCGGACCGCAGCTGATGAGCGGCTACTGGAACCGGCCCGAAGCCACCGAACGCGCGCTGCGCGGGGGCTGGCTGCATACCGGCGATGTCGGCTTCCGCGATGCCGACGGCTTCTTCACCATCCTCGACCGCAAGAACGACCTGCTGATCTCGGGCGGCTTCAACGTCTATCCGCGCGAGGTCGAGGATGCCCTGCTGGGCTGCGACGGGGTGGTCGAGGCCGCCGTCGTCGGCCTGCCCGACGACAAGTGGGGCGACCGCGTGCACGCGGTCGTGGCCGGACGCGACGGCCTCGATGCCGACGCGCTCATGGCGCGCATGCGCGAGCGGCTGGCCGACTACAAGCGGCCGCGCGGCATCGACATCTGGTCCGAGCTGCCCAAGAGCGCCGCCAACAAGATCCTGCGCCGCGCCGTGCGCGAGCGCGTCCTGGAAGCACGCGAGGAACAGGCATGACGGTACCCGCCTCCCATCTGGTGCTGCACGCACTGGCCGTCCGGAAGCACGGCGGCGCCGACGACATCGCCGTGATCTGCGACCTCGACGACGCCACCGTGAGCGAGCAGCTGAAGGCGGCGGTGGACAGCGGCCGCGCCGTCGAGCAGGGCGGACGCTATGCCCTGACACCGGCTGCCCACATGGCACTGCGCGGCGCCTACGCGCGCCACTACGCAGCCCTGCGCGCGGACGACGCCTTCCTGGAAGCGAGCGCGCAGTTCGAGCGCGTCAACACCGAGCTCAAGGCGCTGATCACGCGCTGGCAGACCATGACCGTGGCCGGCCAGACCGTGCCGAACGACCACTCCGATCCGGACTACGACGAGGCCGTCATCGACGACCTCGGCGCCCTGCACGAGCGCGCCGAGACCGTGCTGCGCAGCCTCGCTGCGAACGTGCCGCGCCTCGACCGCTACCGCGAGCGCCTGGACGCGGCGCTGCAGCAGGCCGAGGACGGCGCCCACGAATGGGTCAGCGACGCCCGCCGCGACAGCTACCACACCGTGTGGTTCGAGCTGCACGAGGACCTGCTGCGCCTGCTGGGCCGCGAGCGCGAGGAGACGGTGTGAGCGCGCCCGCCGAACGCCGGCTGATCCGGCTCGACGGCAGCGAGCTGCCGCCGCGGGCAGTGGTCGGTGGCAAGGCATGGTCGCTGGCCCACATGGCGACCCGGGGTCTGCCGGTGCCGCCGGCGGTGGTGATCACCACCGCCGCCTGCCGGGACTATCTGCGCGACGGCGCGCTGCCCGAGGGCCTGATCGACGAGATCCGCGACGGCGTCGCCTGGCTGGAGCAGGCCACCGGCCGCCGCTTCGGCGCCGGGCCGCGACCGCTGCTGATGTCGGTGCGCTCGGGTGCCCCGGTGTCGATGCCCGGCATGATGGACACGGTGCTCAACCTGGGCATCGACGACACCACCGAGGCCGCGCTGGCCGCGGATTGCGGCGACGCCGCCTTCGCGCGCGACACCCACCGGCGCTTCCTCGAGCTCTATGCGCGCGTGGTGCTCAAGGCGACACCGCCCGCGCTCGATCCCGACGGCACCCCGGAGCAGTGGCGGGCCGCCATCGATGCCGCCGCCGGAGCCGTGCCGCGCACCCCCGAGGCGCTGCTGCTGGGCGCGGTGGGGGCGGTCTTCGACTCCTGGCGCTCGCGCCGCGCGCAGCGCTATCGGCGCCATCACGGCATCGACGACGACCTCGGCACCGCGGTGACGCTGCAGGCCATGGTGTTCGGCAACATGGGTGCCGACAGCGGCACCGGCGTGCTGTTCTCGCGCAATCCGCTGAGCGGAGAACCCGAACCCTACGGCGAGTATCTCGCCTGCGCCCAGGGCGAGGACGTGGTCTCGGGCAGTCACACGCCGCAGTCGCTGGATGCGCTGGCGGCCTCGGCACCGGCGGTGCACGCTGCGCTGCTCGAGGCCGCGGAGACGCTGGAAGCGACCGCCGGCGATGTACAGGACATCGAGTTCACGGTGGAGCGCGGCCGGCTCTTCCTGCTGCAGTCGCGCGCCGCCAAGCGCTCGGCGCAGGCTGCCGTACGCACCGCCGTCGACCTCTGCCACGAGGGCCGCATCGACACCGCCGAAGCGCTGCGCCGGGTCACGCCGGCGCAGGTGCATGCCCTGCTCAGCCCCCGGCTGACGGCGAATGCGGCGGACGACGCCGCGTCCCTGCTGCACGGCGAGGCCGCCTCGCCCGGCGTCGGCAGCGGCGTCGTCGTCACCGACAGCGACGAGGCCGAGCGCCGCGCGGCTGCCGGAGAGGCGGTGGTGCTGGCGCGCCCGTCGACCAGCCCCGACGATCTGCACGGCATGCTGGCCGCGCGCGCGGTGGTCACCGAGCTCGGCGGCAGCACCTCGCACGCCGCCGTGGTGGGACGCGCGCTCGGCGTCCCCTGCGTGGTGGGCTGCGGCACGGGTGCCTGCGAACAGCTCGCCGGTCGCACCGTCACCGTCGACGGCGGCGCCGGTCGCGTCTACGACGGCGCGCTGTCGGTGGAAGTGCCGCACGAGGACGACGAGGCCGCGCTCGCCGAGCTGCTGGCCTGGGCGCGCACCGCCAGCCCGCTGCGCGTGCTGGCGCCGCACGAGGTGCCGGCGGGGGCGCGCGTCGCGGACCTCGCCGGCATCGAGGGCGGCGCCGACCCGGACGCCGTGGCGACCGCGCTGGCGGGTCTCGCCGACCGCTTCGACGGCGCCCGCGGCGGCGCCATCGCCAGCGAGGCCGGCGTGGCGGCAGCCATGCGCGCGGGCCTCGCCTTCATCGTCGCCGAGCCGCGCCTGCCGGCCCTGCTCGCGGCCATTCACGTCACCGAATCCGCCCCCGTCGAGAGCGCTACCGCATGAACGGATTGCAACCGGCCGATATCCACGCACTGCTCACGCTGTTCGAACAGTCCGACTGGCGCTCGCTGCACCTGCGGGTGGGCGATACCGAGCTGCATCTCGACCGCGACGCCGGTGCCCCCGGCCTGGAGACGGCGGGCGGCACCGCCGCGGTGGCAGCGGCGCCGGCCGCCGCACCGGCCACGACCGCCGCACCGCCGACGCCGGATGCAGCTCCGGCGCCCGGGCCGGAACCGGCGGCCGCCGACGACGCCACGGTGGTGCACGCACCCAACCTCGGGACCTTCTATCGCGCGCCCAAGCCGGGCGCAGCGCCCTACGTCGAGGTCGGGCAGCGGGTCGAGGCCGACACCGAGGTGTGCCTGATCGAGGTGATGAAGCTGTTCACGCCGGTGGTCGCCGGGGTTGCCGGCACGGTGCAGCGCGTGCTGGTCGAGGACGGCGACATGGTGGAGCACGGCCAGGCACTCTTCCACATCGCGCCCGGGGACTGATCATGGCGCTTCGCCGCCTGTTCGTGGCCAATCGCGGCGAGATCGCGGTGCGCATCATCCACGCCGCGCGCGCCCTCGGCATCGAGACGGTGCTGGGCTGCTCGGCGGCCGACCGCGACAGCCTGGGGGCCGAGCTCGCCGACCGCTGCGTCACGCTGGGCCCGGCGGCGGCGGCGCGCAGCTATCTCGACGAGAAGCTGGTGGTGCACGCCGCGCTGGCGACGGGATGCGACGCGCTGCACCCCGGCTACGGCTTCCTGTCCGAACGCGCCGGACTGGCGAGGCTGTGCGAGGACAACGGCATCGTCTTCGTGGGGCCGCGCGCCGAGACCATCGAACAGCTGGGCGACAAGCTCTCGGCGCGCGCCATCGCGCAGCGCAACGGCGTGCCGCTGGTGCCCGGCTCGGCGCATGTCGCCGATGCGGAGTCGGCCGTGCGCGAGGCCGCGACGCTGGGCTATCCGGTGGTGATGAAGGCCTCGGCCGGAGGCGGCGGCCGCGGCATGGTGATGGCGCGCGACGCCGCGGCGGTCCGCACCGGCTTCGAGCGCGCCGCCCAGGAAGCCCAGGCCGCCTTCGGCGACGGCACGCTCTACCTGGAGCGCTTCATCGAGACCGCGCGCCACGTCGAGGTGCAGATCCTCGGCGACGGCGAAGGTGGCGTGCTGCACTTCGGCGAGCGCGACTGCTCGGTGCAGCGGCGCTACCAGAAGCTGGTCGAGGAGGCACCGTGCGCGGTGATGCCGGAGGCCGTGCGCGCGCGCCTGCACGAGGCCGCGGTCCAGCTCGCCGCCGGCCTGCGCTACCGCAACGCCGGCACGGTGGAGTTCCTCTACGACGTCGAGCGCCAGGACTTCCACTTCATCGAGGTCAACGCCCGCATCCAGGTCGAGCATCCGGTCACCGAGATGGTCACCGGCCGCGATCTGGTCGCCTGCCAGCTGCGCATCGCCGGCGGCGAGATCCTGCCGCTGCGCCAGTCCGATATCGCGATCGACGGGCACGCCATCGAGGTGCGCATCAACGCCGAGGATCCGGACGCCGACTTCCGGCCGGCGCCCGGGCGCATCACCACCTGGGCGCCGCCGTCGGGAGCGGGCATCCGGCTGGACACGCACTGCCGCGGCGGCGCCATGGTGCCGCCCTTCTACGACAGCATGATCGGGAAGCTCGTCGTCCACGGCCGCGACCGGCGGGAGGCAGTCGCGCGTCTGCGCGCGGCGCTGGACGACTTCCGGCTCGAGGGCGTCGCCACCACGCTGCCGCTGCACGCCCGCATCGCGGCGCATCCCGACTTTGCCGACAACCGCATTCACACGCGCTGGCTGGAGCAGATCCTGCTGCCCGAAGCGGCCCGCGCCACCGAGGAGGCCTGAGCCGATGGCACACATCCAGTTCGTGGACGAGACGCTGCGCGACGGGCAGCAGAGCCTGTGGGGCATGCGCATGCAGGCGGGGATGGCGCTGCCGGTGTCGCCGGTGCTCGATCGCAGCGGCTTCCGCGTCATCGATCTCACCGGGTCGTCGATGTTCGAAGTGCTCATCCGCCACTGCCGCGAGAACCCGTGGGAGGGGCTCGATCTGCTCACCGCCTCGATGCCGCGCACCCGCATCCGCGGCGGCATGCGCGCCAACGCCTCGGTGACCTTCGGCGTGACGCCGGACGCGCTCATGGATGCCTGGATGCGGCAGCTCAATGCGCACGGCTGCCGCTCGTTCTGGATCTACGACGTGCTGTTCAACATCGACAAGATGCACCGCCTCGCCGGCGTGGCCAAGGAATACGGCTCCGAGGTGGCGGGGGCCATCATGTTCACGCTGAGCCCGGTGCACACCGATGCCTACTACGCCGACAAGGCGGACAAGCTCTCGGCCTGCGACGACATCGATACCCTGCTGCTCTACGACACCGCCGGCGTGCTCGAGCGCGACCGGCTCGCGACGCTGATTCCGGCGATCCGGGAGAAGGCGCGCGGCAAGCCCATCGAGTTCCATTCCAACAACCTGCTCGGCATGTCCGCGCGCGCCTATCTCGACGCCATCGACCTGGGTGTCGAGATCCTGCACACCGCCAGCCGGCCGATGGCCAACGGCCCTTCGGTGCCGTCCACCGAGATCATGGTCAAGAACCTCGAGACGCTGGGCCACAGCCACGATCTCGACACCTCGCTGCTGCCGCCGGTGGCCGAGCACTTCGAACGCGTCGGCCGCGCCGCCGGTTTCCCGGTGCACCAGCACAGCGAATACGACGCGCTCTCCATCGAGCACCAGGTGCCGGGCGGCATGGTGGGCACGCTCAAGGCGCAGCTCACCCAGTACGACATGATCGACCGGCTCGACGCGGTGCTGCGCGAGACCGCGGCGGTGCGCCGCGAGCTCGGCTACCCCGGCATGGCAACGCCGTTCTCGCAGCTGGTCGGCACCCAGGCGGTGCTCAATGTCGTCAACGGCGAGCGCTACCGCATCGTGCCGGACGAGGTGGTGCAGTACGCCGCCGGCTTCTACGGCGAGCCGGTGGCTCCCATCGATCCCGATGTGCTCGACCGCATCATGAGCACTCCGCGCGCGAAGACGGTCGCGGGCGCGCCACCCGAGCAGCCGGACATCGCCGAGCTGCGGCGGCGCTATGGCACCGACGACGACGACGAGCTGATCCTCCGCGCGCTGGTGCCGCAGGCCGATCTCGAGCGCATGCGCGCGGCCGGCCCGGTGAAGCGCGACTTTCCGCTGATGTCGTCGGCGGCGCTGGAGGAAGTCGCCCGCCTGATCCGCACCGCCAGCACGCCGCTCGTGCAGCTGCGTTCGGAAGCGCTGTCGCTGACGCTGCGCGGCGCGCGCGGCTGATCCCGTGCGACGGGCGGTCATCGTCGACGCGCTGCGTACGCCCTTCGGGCGCGGGCGCCCGGACGGCGCGCTGGCCGCGATGCATCCGGTGGATCTCT
The DNA here is from genome assembly GCF_023145115.1 of Algiphilus sp. Classification (NCBI taxonomy): domain Bacteria; kingdom Pseudomonadati; phylum Pseudomonadota; class Gammaproteobacteria; order Nevskiales; family Algiphilaceae; genus Algiphilus; species Algiphilus sp. Next base: position 152,621 of record NZ_JAGLEJ010000037.1, on the reverse strand, counting down.
ACGCCGCGGTGCTGGCGGCACTGGTGGCGCGCAACCGGATCGACCCGGCGTGCATCGACGACGTCATCACCGGCTGTGTCACCCAGGCCGGCGAGCAGGCCGGCAACATCGGCCGCCACGCCGTGCTCGCGGCGGGCCTGCCGGAATCGGTACCGGCGGTCACCCTGGACCGCAAGTGCGGCTCGGCGCAGCAGGCGATGGACTTCGGCGCGCAGGCCATCATCGCCGGCGCTGCCGACATCGTGATCGCCGGCGGCGTGGAGATGATGAGCCGGGTCCCGGCGCGTGCCAACCGGCTCGACCGCGACGCGCTCGGCCCGAGCGTGCATGCGCGCTATCCGGGCGGTCTGGTGCACCAGGGCATCGCCGCCGAGCGGATCGCGGCGCGCGGCGGGCTGTCGCGCGAGCAGCTCGATGCCTATGCGCTGCGCTCGCACCGGCGCGCCGCCGCCGCCGAGGACGACGGCCTGCTCCGCGACGCGGTGCTGCCGATCGCGGCCGGCGGCGGCACCGTGACGCACGACGAGGGCCTGCGCCGCGACACCGATGCCGCCAGGCTGGGCGCGCTCTCACCGGCCTTTCGCGACGACCGCCTGGCGCAGCGCTTTCCCGAGATCGACTGGCGCGTCACGGCCGGCAACAGCAGCCAGATCAGCGACGGCGCCGGCGCCATCCTGCTCGCCGAGGCCGGTACCGCGGCGCGGATGGGCCTGCGCGCGCGCGCAGCGGTGACCCACTTCCGCGTCGTCGGCGACGATCCCATCATGATGCTCACCGGCGTCATCCCGGCCACGCGCGGACTGCTGGAGCGCGGCGGGCTGAACGCCGGGCAGATCGACCGCTTCGAGGTCAACGAAGCCTTCGCGTCGGTGGTCCTCGATTGGCAGCGCGCGATGAACGTGGACCCGGAGCGGGTCAACGTGCTCGGCGGCGCCATCGCGCTGGGGCACCCGGTGGGGGCCTCCGGCGTGCGCCTGACCGCGAACCTGCTGGCGGCGCTGGAAGCCTGCGACGGTCGCTTCGGCGTGCAGACCATGTGCGAGTCCGGCGGCATGGCCAACGCCACGCTCATCGAGCGACTCTGACCGCGCTCATTCGTCGTCGCTGGCGTAGGCCTCGCGCGGCAGCCGGGTGAGGTTCTCGCGCCGACGGCGGATATGGTCGGCCGTGGCATGCTCGGCGCGCTCGGCGTCGCCGGCGAGCACCGCTTCGGTCATCGCGCGGTAGTCCGCGAAATGGGCCTCGCGCTGCGCGCCGCTGAGATAGGCCTGGAACTGCAGCCGCAGCAGCACCACCTGCGTCCGCGGCATGACGCGATGGATCTCGCGATTGCCGCTGATGCGGATGAGGGTGTCGTAGAAGCGGCCGCGCGCCTCCTGGTAGGCCTGCGAGTCGGTCTGGCCGCTGCACGCCATGAGGACGCGGAAGGCCTCCTCAAGCTGGGCGCGGTGATCGCCCTCGTCGATGCGCCGCGCCGCCAGCCGCGACGCGAGCGCCGAGAGCGCCTCGGTAACGCGCAGCACGTCGTCCACCGCCTGGCGCGAGAATGCCCGCACGCAGGCACCCCGGTGCCGCGACAGCGTGATGATGCCCTCGGCAGCGAGCCGCTTGAAGGCCTCGCGCACCGGGCCGCGACTGACCTGAAGCTGACGCGTCAGGTCGGCCTCGACCAGGCGCTGACCCGGCACCAGCCGGCCGGCGGCAATGCGCTGCAGGATGGCGTCGACGACGCCGTCCGGCGAACTGCCGCGGGGTCCGCTATCGGTGCGCGAGCTCATGCGCGGATTGTCGCCCGATTCGGCTCACAGCCGCGCCATGCTGCCGCCGTCGAGCACCAGCGTTGTGCCGTTGCAGTAGCTGGCCTCGTCGGACACCAGGAACAGGCAGCCGTTGGCGACCTCCTCCGGGGTGCCGGCACGGTGCATCGGACACAGCCGGTCCGCCACCGCCTCGTCCTCGAAGGCCGAGATGTGACTGGCGATCATGGGGGTGTCGATGAAGCCCGGCGCGACGCAGTTGGTCCGGATGCCGTCCTTGGTATAGGCCGCGCACATCGAGCGCGTGAGATTGATGAGTGCCCCCTTGGCCGAGGTATAGGCGTGCGCATCGGGGTGGCCGGTGAGCCCCAGGATCGACGACACGTGGACGATGGCACCACCACCCTGGGTCCGCATGTGCGGAACCGCCAGCCGCGACGTCAGATAACAGGAATCGAGGTCGATGCCCATGACCTCGCGCCACTGCTCGGGCCTCGCCTCGACGATATCGCCCATGGCGCCGGGATTGGTGGCGCTCAGCGAATAGCCCACGCCGGCGGCATTCACCAGGATGTCGATGCGGCCGTAGGCGGCGATGGCGGCCTCGATCAGCCGCGCCGCCCCGTCCTCGGTACCGACGTCGGCGGCCACTGCCATGCCGGTGCCACCGGCCGCCGTGACCTCGGCGAGCGCCTCGTCGAGCCGGGACTGGGTGCGCGAGCAGCCCACCACCCGGGCCCCCTCGCGCGCGAACCGCACCATGCAGGCCCGCCCGATGCCCGAGCTCGCGCCCGTGATCACTGCCACCTTGTCTGCCAGTCGCGTCATGCCATCGTCTCCTCGTCCGGACCGCCGCACCGCGCGGCCGTGAATGTGCTTCCACTTTTATAGGGCAATATTGTCCTATAATTTGACCGAACGCTACCCGGTGGGGTGGTGCTCCGGCGAACGAGACGCGCTATGGATAGTGCGGGGCTCCGGCCCGAACGACGAACACAACGAGGAGACACCATGCAGCTCAAGGGCAAGCGCACCCTGATCACGGGTGCCGGGGCCGGACTCGGCCGCGAAATGGCGCTGGCATTCGCCGCACAGGGCGCCGTCATCATGGTCAGCGATCTCAGCGGCGACGCCGCCGCCAAGGTGGTCAAGGAGATCGCGGACAAGGGCGGCACCGCCTACGCCAACACCGCCGACGTCACCCGCGAGCAGGACGTGGCGGCGATGGTCGAGCAGGCGGCCGCGGACATGGGCGGCATCGACTGCCTGATCAACAACGCCGGCATCGAGATCATCAAGCCGGTGACCGATCTGACCGAGGCGGAGTGGGACAACCTCATGGCGATCAACGTCAAGGGCGTGTTCCTGGGCTGCAAGCACGCCGCCCCGCACCTGACCGCCTCGAAGGGCAACATCATCAACCTGGCATCGGCGGCCGGCATCATCGGCATGCCACTGCTGTCGCTGTACTGCGCGTCCAAGGGCGCGGTGGTGCAGATGACCAAGGCGCTGGCGCAGGAATTCAAGGAGGCCGGCGTGCGCGTCAACGCGCTGTGCCCGATGGTCATCGGCACCGAGATGGGCGATCGCTTCATCGAACGCTACGAGAAGGACTACGGCATCCCGGTATCGGATGTCATCATCCCCCGCCAGGGCCGGCTCGGCGAGCCGCGCGAGGTGGCGGACGCCGCCGTCTTCCTGGCCTCGGATGCCGCGAGCTTCATCAACGGCGTGGCCCTGCCCGTCGACAACGGCGGCACCGCCGGCTAGCCGCCCGGCACCGCATCCCCACTCATCCCACTGCAAGGCGCTCCGATTCCCATGAAAGCGATCCGCATCCAGTCACCGGCCGGCCTCGACAACCTCGAGCTGGTCGACACCGACACGCCCAGCCCGGGGCCGAACGACATTCTCGTGCGCGCTGCCGCGAGCTCGCTCAACTTCCATGACTATCTGGTGGTGTCCGGCGCGACGCCGGTGCCGGACGGCCGCATCCCGATGTCGGACGTCTCCGGCGAGGTCACCGCCGTGGGCGATGCGGTGACGGCGTTCGCCGTCGGCGACCGCGTCATGGGCACCTTCTTCCCGCGCTGGCTGGGTGGCGAGCCCAGTCTCGCGAAGTGCTGGTCGCACATCCCGGGCGACACAGCCGAAGGCTATGCCTCCGAGTATGTCTGCGGCCCGGAGACCGCGTTCACCGCCATCCCCGAGCGCTACTCCTTCGAGGAAGCGGCCACCCTGCCGTGCGCCGGACTGACCGCCTGGCGTGCGCTCTTCGTCGAGGGCCAGCTGCAGCCCGGCGAGACCGTGCTGGTGCAGGGCAGCGGCGGCGTCTCGGTGTTCGCGCTGCAGATGGCCAAGGCCGCCGGCGCCACGGTCATCGCGACCTCGTCGTCGGACGAAAAGCTCGAGCGGCTGCGCGCGCTGGGCGCGGACCACTGCATCAACTACCGCGCGACCCCCGAATGGGGCAAGGCGGCGGCCGCACTGTGTCCGCGCGGCGGGGTCGATCACGTCGTCGAGGTGGGCGGCGGCGCGACGCTGGGCCAGTCCATCGAGGCCTGCCGCACCGGCGGCCACGTCGCCTTCATCGGCGTGCTCACCGGCATGTCGGCGGAAGTGCCCACCGGTGGGCTGGTGATCAAGCAGATCCGCCTGCACGGCATCACGGTGGGCAGCCGCGAACAGCAGGAAGCGATGGTGCGCGGCCTCGACACCATGGACATCCGTCCGGTGATCGACAGCCGCTTCCCGCTGGCCGACATCGCCGACGCCTTCCGCCACCAGGAATCGCAGAAGCACTTCGGCAAGATCTGCCTGAGCTACGGCGACTGATGTCCCCGCTGCCGGCCCGCCAATAAGGGTGGGCCGGCGCCGCGGCGCCACTGCTAGCGTTCGTCGAAACACGCGCCCCCGGGCGCGCATCACGACACGCGCAGGAGACCGCGGCATGATCCAAGCAGGTGACCGGCTCTGGGAGCCTTCCCCCGAGCTGCGTGAGACGGCCAATCTCACGCGCTACATGGACTGGCTGCGCCGCGAGCGCGGCCGCGACTTCGCCGACTACGACGCCCTCTGGGAGTGGTCGCGCACCGAGATCGAGGCCTTCTGGCAGTCCGTCTGGGACTACTTCGGGATCCACAGCCCCACCCCCGTGGAGAAGGTGCTCAGCAGCCGGAGCATGCCCGGCGCCGAGTGGTTCGCCGGTGCGCGCGTGAACTATGCCGCGCATCTGCTGGCCCCCGGCCCGGACCGCGACATCGCCGTGCATGCCTGCGGCGAGACCGCGCCGCTGCGCACGATCACGCGCGGCGAACTGCGCCGCCAGGTACGCCGGCTGGCCACCACCCTGCGCGAGCTCGGCATCGGTCCCGGCGACCGCGTCGCGGCCTACGTCCCGAACACGCCGGAGTCGCTGGTCGCCTTTCTCGCCACCACCGCCATCGGCGCGGTGTGGTCGAGCTGCTCGCCGGACTTCGGCGCCGCCAGCGTGATCGACCGCTTCAGCCAGATCCGCCCCCGGCTGCTCTTCGCCACCGACGGCTACACCTTCGGCGGCAAGTTCTTCGACCGCCGCGAGCCGGTGGCCGACATGATCGGCGCGCTGGACTCGCTGGAGACGGTGGTGCACCTGCCCTGCAGCGTCGACGCCGCGCCGCTGGCCCAGCCGCACCGCACCTGGTCGTCGCTGCTCGAAGGCCCCGATATCGCCGAGGCCGATTTCCGCTTCGCCGATACCGCCTTCAGCGATCCGCTCTGGGTGGTGTACTCCTCCGGCACCACCGGCCTGCCCAAGCCCTTCGTGCACGGTCACGGCGGCATCCTGCTGGAAGCGCTCAAGTTCACGCACTTCCATCTCAACCTCGGCCCGCAGTCGTGCATGTTCTACTTCACGACCACCGGCTGGGTGATGTGGAACATCCTGTTCTCGGGCCTGATCGCGGGCGCGGCCATCATCATGTACGACGGCCACCCCATGCACCCGGAGCCGGACGCGCTCTGGAAACTCGCACAGGACACCGGCATGACGCTGTTCGGTGCCAGCCCGGCCTGGCTGAGCCAGCAGATGAAGCTCGGCATCGAGCCCGGCACGACCTACGACCTGTCCCGCCTGAACAGCATCCTGCTCGGCGGCGCGCCGGTCATGCCCGAGCAGATGCAGTGGTGCTACGACCATATCCATCGCGACATCTGGGTGACCTCGCAGAGCGGCGGCACCGACGTCGCCACCGGCTTCGTCGGGGGCTCGCCGCTGCTGCCGGTGCACGCCGGCGAGATCCAGACGCGCCTGCTCGGCGTCGACGTGCGCGCCCTCGATGACGACGGCAACGAGCTCGTCGACAAGGTCGGCGAGCTGGTGGTCTGCCAGCCCATGCCCTCGATGCCGCTCTACTTCTGGGGCGATGCCGACGGCAGCCGCTACTTCGACTCGTACTTCGATGTCTATCCCGGCAAGTGGCGCCACGGCGACTACTTCAAGGTGAACCAGCGCGGCGGCTGCATGATCCTCGGCCGATCGGACTCCACCCTCAACCGCCACGGCGTGCGCATCGGCACCGCCGAGGTCTATCGCGTCATCGAGGCGATCGAGTCCGTGCAGGACAGCATCATCGTCAACCTCAACCTCGCCGACGGCGGCTTCTACATGCCGCTGTTCGTGGTCACCGCCGACGACCGCCCGCTGGACGATGCGCTGCGCGAGGAGATCCGGCAGGCGCTGCGCTCGCGCTACTCGCCGCGTCACGTGCCGGACGCCATCCACGCGATCCCGGCCGTGCCCTACACGCTGACCGGCAAGAAGATGGAGGTGCCGGTGCGCAAGATCCTGATGGGCAAGCCCGCGGAGAGGGTCGCCAGCCGCGATGCCATGGCCAATCCCGATGCGCTGGCCTGGTTCGAGGATTTCGTCGCCCGCCAGGACGCCTACGAAGTGCCCGAAGCGCAGACCGCCTGACGCCTCGGGTCAGCGTCGGTCCGCGGCGTGGCGCTCGGCGGCGGCGAGCCCGGCGGCCCGCCCACGGCTGCGGTAGTAGCGCCGGGCGCAGAGGTTCTGGTGGTGCCAGTAGGCACGCAGGAACAGCGGCAGTTCGGGAATCCAGAAGCGGTCCTCGAGCGGCTGCACCGGCTCGCGTGCGCCCGGCGTGACATCGGCGACCACGAAGCCCGGCCCTTCTTCGGTGCGGCGCTGGGCGAGCACGCGGCCCTCGGCGTCGACGATCTGCGTGCAGCCCACGAACTCGGTGTCGTAGGGCGGGGCGCGATCCAGTCCGGGCATCAGCAGGAAGCCGGTGCGGAAGCGGCCGCAGTGCGAGGCCTGCAGCACCGGTGCCCCCAGGCGCCGGGCGAACTCGGCGGGCGCGTTCTCGGAGAGATAGCGGTTGTACTGCCCGATGGCGGCGAGCCCGCGCGCCACCGCCGTGCCCCAGTTCGACGGCATGGTCCACCAGTGCGTGCCGGTCATCGCCAGCCCGACGCGGCCGCGCATGCGGCGCACGGTCTGCGTGCGAATGAGCTCCCAGCACACCGCCGCGCCGACACCGCCCAGCGCGGTGTCGAAGACGCCGTCGTCATGGCCCGGCCCGTAGAAGGCGTTCTCCCACATGGTGGGGAGATCCTTGTCGTGCCGGTGCACCGTGCCGTCGGGCTCGACCAGGTGATAGCGATTGGCGATGGCGCCGTTCTCGGCGATCAGCATCGAACCGCCGATCCAGCAGTGGTGCCGCGCCGCCAGGCGCTGGAAGCAGTCCAGCGCGATGTTGTCCGGCGGCAGGGTGGCATCGTGGGCACGCACGTCGAAGGGCAGGCGCGAGGTGCAGAACTCCGGCACCGCGATCAGGCGGGCGCCCGCGGCCGCGGCGTCGTCGACCAGGCGCTCGATGCGCGCGAGATTGGTGGCGACATCGCCGACCTCGGCCTCGAGCTGGACGGCCGCGGCGCGGATCGGCGCGGCCGGCGCGGAGGTGTCGGTAACCATCGGCTTGTCTCCCGTACAGTGCGGGCCGCGACGGCGGTCCGCGCGACCGCACCATAGCGCGGCCCCGGGGCTACCCGCGCGTCAGCGCAGCCGCGCAATCCCGGCGAGCACCGCGTCCGGATGCAGGTCCGGCGGTACGCGGCCGAATCGGTTGCCCGCTGCCGGCGCGGCACCGTCGCCCTGCCAGAACGCGGCGGGCACGATGGCGCCGTCGCCGTCCGCCGGCTGCGGGCGATAGACCTGCGCGAAACCGTCGGCCGGCGCATCGGCACCGTGGAGTATCAGCACCAGCGGCGTCTCGTAGTGGCGCGCCAGGTTGATCAGCGGCTGCAGCGCGGCAAGGCCGGCGGCGTCGGTCTCCTCGACGGCGATGCTGGCGAGGCCCGGCCGGAAGACGGCGCGTGCCAGTCCGGCCAGGGCCATGGCGGTGTCGTCGATGGCGTCGTCGTCGGCGTCGTCGCCGAGCCACGCCCGTGCCAGGGCCGCCGGCCCCGGCAGGCGGAGGACCACCGGCCGGCCCGGCAGGGCGCCGGAGACCGCCGTGACGGCTTCGACGATGCGCGCCTGCAGGGCACGACCGTCGAGCAGGTCCTCGATGTCACCGCCGTCGGCCGGCGCCTCGCCCGCGTCCTGCCGCGCCATCTCCAGCGCCGGGCCCAGTCCGAGATCGACCAGGTCGAGTCCGAGCCAGCCGGCGAGCTCGCGCTGGAAGAGCCCGAACTCGCCCGGCGTCAGCCACGGGTCGTCGCCGTTGCGCAGAATGCGCACGCCGAGGTCGTGCGCGTCCAGCCACAGCGGCGGCAGCGCGCTCACCGCGCGTTGCCCTGCGCCGCCCGGCAGTCGGCGAGCTCGGCCCTGAGGCGCTCGATCTCGACCTGCATCGGGTGCGGCATGATCAGCGGCGGATTGACCGCGCCCGCCGGATGCGTCTGCGACGGATCACCCGCATAGACGCGCGTCCTGTCGTCCCAGCTGCCGTAGTAGGGCACCTCGCCACTGGGCCCCGGGCGCGTCCAGGCCTTCTCGAACTCGGCATAGGGACGACCGCGCTCGATGCGCGCGGCACGCTCGGCGTCGCGGGCCTCGGCAGTGGCCTTGTCGTCGATTGCGCGCGTCTCGGCGTCGACCACCACGCGGTAGACGCGCCAGGCGACGTCATCGGAGATGAGGTCGTCGTCGAGATCGCTCAGCACGTCGGCCGGGTCGCGCTCCAGCGGATCGCCGAAGCCGCCGCCGCTGCCCTGCGCGATCATGTAGAGCTCGCCGCGCTCGGCGGGCGCGAAGGGCAGCGCCATGGGGTGCGTGCTGTAGCGGGCATCGGGGAAGGGGCGCTCGTTCATGAGCTCTTCGATGCTGTAGCGGAAGGCGCCCGGATCGCTCTTGAAGGTCTCGAAGACGTCGACGCCCGAGATGCGCGCCAGCGGGTAGGTCGGACAGCCGTAACCGCCGAACAGGCCCGGCACGTTGGGAAACTTGGAACCGATGGCGGTGAGCATGAATCCCCACATCGGACTGTCGGTCATCGCCAGGATCATCTGGTAGCCCATGCCGCCGCGATGCCGGCCGAAGCCCTGGTTGTCACGCATGAGCTTCTTGGAGACGAGCTGCACGAAGGGCATCTCCTCCTCCATGAACTCCTGTTCGGCGAGGTCGGCCATGGTCGCGAAGATCGGCGCGATGGAGTGCTGGCCGTCGCGGTCGGCGAGGGCGCCGCCGCCCATGCCGTTGATGTCGGCGCAGACGTTGCCGACCATCTCGCCGTGCTGGGTGAGGCCGCCGAACATGAAGGTGTTGATCATGTTGAACCAGGGCGCCACCACGCGGGTGTACTTGTGCGGGTTGCTGTAGAGCAGCTTCATTGCGCACACCTGCCCGCAGCTCCACGCCGTGAACAGCGTCATCATGGTCTGCGAGCTGGGTGTGAGCTCGGTGGGCTTGAGCACCGAGCCCGGGTCGAAGATGAAGTTCACCGGCGCCAGCACGCCCTGGTTGCGCGGGATGTCCGGCCAGATGAAGGTCAGGAACAGCTGCGAGAGCATCCCCTTGTTGGTGATGTCGAGGCTGTTGATGGCGCGGTTGGTGAACTCCGGTGACGAGCCGCGGAAGTCGAAGGTCAGCTCGTCGCCCTTCTTGGTGAGCTCCAGATTGATCTTGATCTGGGCATGCTCGCGCAGCGTGTGGTCGGTGAACCAGGCATGGCGCGCGGTGCCGTCCGGCCACTCGCGCAGGCGGCGGCGCACTTCCTTGTCGGTGGCCTCGAGGTTGTTGCGCAGGCACGCCACCACCGCCTCGACGCCGTACTCGGCCACCGCCTCCTTGATGCGCTGCGCGACGCGGCAGCACACGTAGAGCTTCACCTTCATGTCGGAGTACTGCAGCTTGGGCTCGCGCACCGAGTTCTGCAGGAAGGTCACGATGTCGCGCCGCAGGCGGTAGTTCTCGACCACCTTGAAGGGTGGCATGCGCAGGCCCTCGTCCCAGACCTGCTCGGCGGTACCCGGCATGCCGCCGGGCTCGATGGCACCGTTCTCGCCCTCGTGCACGGTGGCGCCGGCCCAGGCGATGATGCGACCGTCGTGGAACACCGGCATGAACAGCGACTGGTCGGTGCTGTGCGCCTGCCCGTAGCGGCAGTCGTTGACCAGGAAGGCATCGCCCTCGTTGATGCCCACCGTGGGCTCGTCGGCCCAGTACTTGTTGCAGAACTTGATGGGGTACTGCACCAGGTTGCAGAAGATCACCACGCCGCCGGAGCTGGCCACGCTGAGGTCACCGCTGGCGGTGTAGGCGGCAGAGCAGCAGTCGCCCCACTTGGCGCCGGGCGCCGCGCCCATGCCCTCGAGCATGTCGAAGCTCTCGTTGATGCCGGCCTGCAGGCGCTCGCGCACGATCTCCAGGCGGTGCGGGTCGTTCTCCTTCGCCATGCACTGGTCCTCGAAGTCCGTGCGCGGCTCGAGACCGTGGTACTCCATGATCTCCGGGTCGGGCTTGAGGAAGAGGCTGGCGCCCTTGAGGAAGGCATCGACGGCCTCGGTGCCGCCGAGGGCTTTCTTGTCGTCTGGCATGGGGTGTCTCCTAATGGGATGGGGTCGCGTCGCTGCGCTCGAGCAGCCCGCTGCCGTAGCGGCCGATGGTCAGATGCCAGCCCGGCTCGACGAGGAAGGTGGTGGCCGGGGACAGCACCACCGCCGGCCCGGCGATGCGCGCGCCGATGGACTGATCCTCGAGCTGATAGAAGGCCGTCTCGACCGGCCCGTCGACGTCGACGAAGTGGCAGTCGCGCCGCAGGAAGGGCTCGTTCGGGGTGCCGATCTCGCTGTCCTTCGCCAGCACCTGGTGCAGATCCAGGGTCGGCATCTGCGAGTACGACGCCACGCGCACGGTATTGACCCGGATGCCGGCCTCGGGCGCCTGGCTGCCCTCGCCGTAGCGATGGCCGTAGTCGTGCGAGAAGGTCTCCATCAGCTCGATGAGATCGCTGTCCGACTCCAGCCGCGTCTTGCCGGAGATGACGGCGGTCTGCGCCAGCTGATTGCCGTAGCGCATGTCGAGCTCGAGCCGATGATGGATGCACTCCGGCGCCACGCCCTGGCGCAGCAGATCCTCGCGCCCCCTGGCCTCGAGCTCGGCGACCAGCGCGTTGAGGCTCTCGAAGTCCGAGAACAGCTCGCGGGTGTTGGAATCGTAGAGCGACAGGTAGACCGACTTCTCGTGGATGTGCATCTGGTCCATGTTCCCGGCGCCCACCGCCGAGAAGATCGAGGAGAAGGGCGGGATGAGGATGCGTTGCACACCCAGCACGCGGGCGATGCCGCAGCCGTGCATGGGCCCGTTGCCGCCGTAGGCGAGGATGGTGAAGGCGCTCGGCTCGTAGCCGCGCGAGCGCAGCTCCTGGGCGATGCCGTTGGCCATGTCGTTGTCGACCTTCTCGCGGATGGCCAGCGCCGCCTGCACGGTATCCATGCCCATGGGCTCGCCGACCGCCTTGTCGATGGCGCGCCGGGCGCGCTTGTCGGAGAGCGTGATGCGACCGTTGGCGTACTGATCGGCGAGCAGATAGCCGAGCACCAGATCGGAATCGGTGACGGTGGCGTGGCGGCCGCCGAAGTCGTAGCAGGCCGGGCCGGGGTCGGAGCCGGCGCTCTCCGGGCCCACCGCCACCGCCTGGCGCAGCCGGTCGAAGCGCGCGATCGAGCCGCCGCCGGCGCCCAGCGTCACCAGATGCACCATCGGGATGTTGACCAGCCAGCGGTCGATGGTGGGGTTGAAGTCGTAGAACTTGACGCCGCCCTTGACCACCAGCCCGATGTCGAAGGAGGTGCCCCCCATGTCGGTGCAGACGATGTTGCCGAGATCGGCCTGCTCGGCGAGATGCTCGGAGGCGTAGATGCCGGCCACCGGACCGGAATGGATGGTCTGCAGCGCATCGGTGGAGTTGAGCTGCGCCATGCCGCCGGAGTTGTGGATCACCAGCATGGGCTTGGTGTAGCCGTTGTCGCGCAGATTGCGCTCCAGCGTCGACAGGCCGTGGTACATGACCTGGTGCAGGAAGGCGTCGAGAATGCACGACGAGGTGCGCGCGTACTCGCCCTTGCGGCCGCCGACCAGGTGCGACAGCACGATGGGCGCCGAGCCCAGCATGTGCTCGGGGAACTCCTCGCGGATGATCTCCTCGACGATGCGCTCGTGCTCGGGGTTGACCACGGCATTGAGCAGCGACACCACGAATGCCTGCACGCCGTTGTCGACCAGGCGGCGCACCTGCGCGCGCACGTCCTCGGGGTCGATGGGCAGCAGCACGGTGCCCTTCTCGCCGATGCGCTCGCGCAGCCCCGCGATCATCCGGATGGGCACCAGCGGCTCCGGCCGCTCGGCCATGGGCAGGTCGCGCTGCAGCCGCTCGGGAAGTCCCTCGCCGTAGCCGCGACCGCGCGACAGCGGGATGATGCTCTCGTAGCCCGCGGTGATGATGACGCCGACGCGCGGGCCCTTGCGCTCGATCAGCGCGTTGGTGCCGAGCGTGGTGGCGTAGCGCACCGAGTCGACGCTCTCCATGACGTCCTGGAGCGACAACCCGATCTGCTCGTAGGCGTTGCTCAGCGACTGATTGAAGCCGAGCGAGAGGTTGTGATGGGTGGTGAGCGCCTTCGCCTCGACGTACTGGCCGTCCCAGACCAGCGAGCAGTCGGTGAAGGTACCGCCGATATCCACGGATACACGACGCATGCGGATGACCTCCGGACTCAGTGCTGGTGAACGGGCGGGGCGACGAAGTCGGGCCCGAGGACCGGCGCCGTCGGCGCCTCGCGCTCGGCCCACTGCGCCTTGAGCGCATCGATGTCGAGCTCGAGGTCGTGGGTCAGCGGATGCCCCGGGGGCAGGTACTCGACCTCCGCGAGCAGGCCGCAGTGCGGGCAGCAGTACTCGACGATGCGGCACCAGTTAGGATCCGGCGCGAAGGTGTGCTCGTAGCGCGCCGCGTCGAGGATCGGCGCATGCACCTCGGAGGGATCGCGGTCGGCGACCAGCAGCCCCTTCTTGTAGTTCTCGCGGGCGTTGCCCAGGGCGCCGTCGCAGCGGGTGCAGTGCCAGCGCTCGCTGTCCAGGTCGATGGCCAGCGCAGCGGTGATGAATACCTTCATGGTGGTCTCCTGTCTATCGGGTCTGGCGACGCATGAACGCATCGCCGGCGGGGCTGACGACGAAGCGCCACCCCGGTCGCACGTGGGCGGTGAAGAAGGCCTCCTCGACCAGGCACGGGCCGTCGGCCCAGTCGCCCGGCTGCAGCGATTCGAGGCGGTAGAGCGGCAGGGTCTGGCGCCCCTTGCGCACGCCGTCCGGCTCGGCCTGCCGCGTCTCTTCCGTGGCACCGGCCGGCAGTGCGATCTTGTCGATCTGCCTGGTGGCGCGAAGCTCCACCCAGGACTCGGCGCCATTGACCGCCGTCGCGCCGTTGAGCTCGGAGCGGTGATAGGCATCACCGTCGCGCTCGAGCAGGTGGTAGTCGCGCGTGCAGCTCTCGATGGGGAAGCCCTCGGCGAGCATGCCGCGGCGCGCCTGTTCGTCGAGCGCTTCGCGCACCTGCGCGAGGTCCGCTTCGCTGCCGCCGCCGACCCGTCCGACATAGCTGTGCTGGATGTCGCTGAAGGTGATGCCGTAGGCGCAGAAGACGGCCGCATAGCGCGGCACCAGGATCTCGTCGATGCCGGCCAGCTCAGCCACACCGCAGGCGCTCATCGGACCGGCGCCGCCGAAGGCCATGAGCAGCTCGACCGTGTCGCCGCCGGTGGGCAACGCATCGGCCACCTTGCGGTGATAGGCGTCCGACATGGCGTCGAGGGCCTCGTCCAGCGACAGGCCCAGCGGTTCGGCAACGTTGCGCATGACCGCCGCCTCGGCACGGTCGCGGTCGAGCTTGAGGCGCCCGCCGAAGTAGGACTCCGGATCGAGGATGCCCTGCAGCAGCAGCGCGTCGGTGATGGTGGCCTCGGTGCCGCCGCGCCCGAAGCAGGCCGGTCCGGGCGCCGAGCCGACGCTCTCCGGCCCGACCGCGATGCGGCCTTCGACGGCGCGGATGATGGAACCGCCACCGGCACCGATGCTCTTCATCTCGGCCAGCGGAATCGGTACCGGCGCGCCGGCGATCTCGCCGCTGGGCTGCACCTCGGCGCGCCCCTGCTTGAAGAGCGCGACGTCGGTGGTGGTGCCGCCGATGTCGATGGACACCGCCGAGCTGCGGCCGTAGTGGCCCAGCAGCACCTCGCCGCCCACGACCCCGCCCTGCGGGCCAGAGGAGTAGGTCTTGATGGCGATGGTCTTGGCCACGCGCGTCGAGTTGCCGTCGTTGGCGAATATCAGAAGGGGCTTGCGCGCGCGGTGCTCGCGCAGCTTGTTCTCGGCGTTGTAGAGGAAACCCTCCATCGCCGGATGCAGGAAGCTGTTGAGCAGCGCCGCCCAGATCCGCTGCACATCGGTGCCGAGCTTCGACAGCTCGGTCGCGAAGAGCATCGGTACCGCGCCCAGCAGGTGCCGGGGGAAGGCGCGGTACAGGATGCGCTTGGCGGCCTTCTCGGCATCCGCCGGGTGATCGCCCGCGAAGCCGATGACGATGCGGTTGGCACCGGCCGACACCAGCTCGGCGGTGGCGCGGATGAGCGCGCTGCGGTACGCCGCCTCGTCGCTGTCGACGGGCACCACGCGCGCACGGTCGCCGATGAAGGTCTCGTGCAGCTCCGGTGCGGCGCTCGCGACCCGCTCGATGAGCGCGGCATCGTCAACGATCCAGCCGAGGCTCGGCCCCTTGCGCTGGACCACCGCATTGGTGCCCTGCGTGGTCGAGTAGCGGATGTAGTCGGCGGCGGTCACCAGCCGCGGCAGGTCGACCTCGCCGTAGAGCTTCTCGGACAGGCTCTCCAGGCACTTGACGAAGCACTCCGTCAGATCGTGCGGCGTGGTGAGTGTCTTGGCGTGCACGGTGCGCGCGCCGTCGGTGGCACAGACGTCGGTCAATGTGCCGCCGTTGTCAATGCTGACCAGTAGTCCCACTTGCGTCTCCTCGTCGATATGCCCGCCGCGACCGGCAGCGAGCTTTTCGACGAGATTGCGCCCGGCGCCGCGAAGCGTCCCCACCCGAAAGGATTGAAGCGGCGGCAACCCCGCGAGACGCGACGGAACAGCGACAAGCCGCTGTTTATGAAGCACTTGATGAAGCGGAATGCGGCCCTGCCGCGGACCCGCCGCACCCCGCGCCCCACCCGGCGGCGGCGGGTGGGTGGGGTCGATCAGTCGATCAGGCCGAAGTGGCGAGCGACCGCCACCGCCTGCACGCGATTGCTGATGCGCAGCTTCTCGAAGATGTTGCGCAGATGCCACTTGACGGTGTTCACCGACACCGACAGCCGCTCGGCGAGCCCCTTGTTCGAGAGCCCGCGGGAGACGTGCTGCAGGATGTAGAGCTCGCGCTCGGTGAGCTGCTCGAGCAGGTCCGGGGAGAAGGCGTCCTCTCCGGCGGCGGCGCGTGCACGCGACTCCGCCGGCGCGCTCTCGCCGGCGGCGATCAGCAGGTCGTCGAGATGGCCGCTCACCACATCGCGTTCGAGGAGGTCGGGCAGATGCGCGAGCGACTGGCGCGTCTCGCGCAGCAGCCGGATCGCGGGCTGGCGCTCGTCGAGGAAGCTGCGCACGAAGCCGCCCGGTCCGCCGATCTCCAGTGCCGATATCAGCGCCCGGCGCGCCGCATTGACCTCGCCGTCCGCGTTGAGCGCCAGCGCGAGCATGAGGTTGAGCTTGAGCACGCGCCGCTGCCGTCGCTGCGCACGCGCGCGGCGCAGTTCCGCATTGAGGAGCGCGCGCGCCTCGCGGTGGCGTTCGGCCGCGATCAGGAAGCGTGCGCGCGTGATGGCATGCACCTCGCACTCGCCGGCGTGGAAGAGCAGCGCGTCGTCCGGCGCCGCCGCGCCGTCCGGAAAGAGCTGGTCGAGGCGCTGCTCGGCGGTGGCGAGATCACCCTTGAGGGTGGCCTGCCGGACGAGCTCGGCGCGCGCGTAGCGGACGATGCGGTCCAGCTTGTGGCGGTAGCCGAGGTACATGGCGCGGTCGAGCAGCTCCTCGGCCTCGCCCTCGTCGCCGCGGTTGAAGGCGATGCGCGCCAGCGTCTGGCACATCACCGCCTCGGCATCGACGATGGCCTGCTGCTCGGCGAGCTGGGCGTAGTCATGCGCCAGCGCCTCGGCCTCGGAGACGCGGTTCTGCTCGTAGAAGCCCTCGGCGAGGTAGGCGGCGATCGCCGAGCCGGCGGCGGCCGATCCGGACGCCCCGGCCTCGGTGCGGCGCAGGGCCGCCTCCAGGCCGCGCACGGCGTCGGTGACCCGCCCCTGCTGGCTCAGCACCATGCTGTAGAGCGCTTCCTGGTAGGCCTGACCGAAGAGATGACGGTCCTGGTCGTGCAGCGGGCGGGCCTGCAGCAGCAGGTCGCGCGCCTCCTCGAAGCGCGCATCGGCGATCAGCCCGAGGGCACGCGCGTTGAATGTGACCGCGTACTTGAAGCCGTCGCGCTCGTCGAGCTGCGCCCGGGTCGCCTCGGCGACCTCGCCCAGTTCCTGTACGCGATCCTCGGCCACCAGCACGAACAGGCGCACGTAGTTGCGCAAACCGCGCGCATGCTCGTCGAGACCATCGTCCGGCTGCGCGGCATCGCGCATCGCCAGCAGGCGGTTGGCCTTGTCGAAGCGACGCCGGAAACCGTAGGCAATGACGGCGGCATCGAAGACATGCTCGTAGTCCAGCAGCGCCTCCTCGGGAATCTGCTCGACGATGCGCTCGATCAGCCCCAGGCGCTCCTCGGCTACCAGCCGGTCGATGGCGCCGTCGAGCAGGGTGACGGCGGCATCGACATCACCGGCATCGATGTAGTGCTGGATGGCTTCCTCGCGATAGCCGGCGAGCGCGAACCACTCGGCGATGCGCTGGTGCTGCTGGCGCAGGGATTCGGCCGACACCTGCCGGCGCACGCGCGCCAGCAGGAACTGCCGGAACAGGTTGTGGAAGCGGTACCAGTTGCGCTCGAGATCGATGGGCGTCAGGAACAGCCCGGCGCGCTCGATCTCGCGGATGCGCTGGTCGCCGTCGACGACCCCGGTGATGCGCTCGACCAGCGCGCGGTTGATCTTCTCCGGCACGCACGCCTGCAGCAGGAAATGCTGCTGATCGGGCTCCAGCGCCTCGAAGACGTCGGTGGCGAGAAAGTCGATGAGTTCCGGGGTCACGCCCTCGCCCGCATAGGCCGCGCTACGCTGCACGCGCCCGCGCTGAATGCACAGCCGGAAGCACTGCAGCGCGGCCGGCCAGCCGTCGGTGCGCTGATGCAGCTTGTCGATCTCCTCGCCTGGCAGGTTGCCGGTGTCGCGGAAGAACTCGTGCGTCTCGGCGGGCTGGAAGCGCAGATCCGCCTCGTCGAGCAGGAAGCTTTCCTCCTGCACGCGCATGCGCGCGAGCCGGGTCACCGGCATGACGCGGGTACCGATGCAGAGCTGCAGCGAAGGCGGCAGCAGCCGGATGACCTGGGAGAGCACGCGACCGAACTCGACGTTGGCCCCCTGCTCGAAATTGTCGACCACCAGCACCGCAGGCTTGCGCACGCGCGCCACGATGTCGGCGAAGTCGCGGATCGACGGGGCCGGCGCTTCGCGGCCGCGCGTCTTGCGCTCGGCGCGGCCGGTGAGGCTGCGTGCCGCATCGCAGAGCATGTGCAGGAACTGCGCCGCATCGGTGGTGCCCGGCTCGACGCGCACCCACGCCACCGCATCGCCGCGTTCGCCGCGGGACGCGCAGTACTGGCGCAGCAGCACGGTCTTGCCGTAGCCGGCCGGCCCCTGCACGACCAGCAGCTGCGTCGCGGCGTGCTGCAGCATGCGGTCGAGCAGCTCGCGACGCGGGATCTCGACGTCGACTGCGGCGCGCTGCGGGACGGGCGGCGCCGCCGCCGCCCGCGATGTCCGACCGCGGCGCTGCGGCGCGCTCATGGCACCCGCCGATGCATCAGCGCGACGACTGCCCGGTCCGCGGCGCGCCGCCGGCGCATTCAGGCCGCCACCGGCTCATCGGCAACGCGCACCAGCTGCTTCCCTTGATTGGCGCCGGTGAACAGGCGCGCGACCGCGGCAGGCGTGTTCTCCAGGCCCTCGACGATGTCGAGCCGATAGGTCAGACGCCCTTCGCGATGCCAGCGCGCGATGTCCTCGTGCACGCGCATCCACAGCGCCGGATCCGCCGCGTAGTCGAAGCACACGAATCCCTCGATGCGCGCGCGCTTGAACAGCAGATTGAACAGGTTGCGCGGCCCGGGCACGTCGCAGTCGCTGTTGTAGATGGAGATGGCGCCGCACATGACGATGCGCGCGTGCATGTTGATGAGATCCAGCGCGGCTTCCAGCATCTCGCCGCCGACGTTGTCGAAGTAGACATCGATGCCGTCGGGACAGGCGGCGGCCATGGCCTCGCCGATGGGGCCGCGCTTGTAGTTGATGGTGGCGTCGGCGCCGAGCGTCTCCTTGAGGTAGCGGCACTTCTCGTCGCTGCCGGCGATGGCGACCACGCGCGCGCCGAGGATCTTGCCGATCTGCACGGTCAGCGATCCGACCGCGCCCGCCGCGGCGGACACCACCAGCGTCTCGCCGGCCTTGAGCTTCCCGATCTCGGTAAGCCCGACATGCGCCGGAATGCCGATGTGACCGAACAGCGCGAAGTGCGCGGGCAGTGGCACGCCCTCCTGCGGCTGCACGATGGACAGACCGGTGCCATCCGAGACCGCATAGTCCTCCCAGCCCAGAACGCCGGTGACCACTGCGCCCTCCGGGAAGTCGGCGTTGCGCGAGCGCACCACCTCGCCCATGGCGATGCCGCGCATGACGCCATCCACCGGTACCGGATCCATGTAGGTGTACTTCTCGCGCGTCCAGACCCGGTTGGTGGGATCCATGGACAGATAGACGAGGCGGATGAGCAGCTCGCCATCCGCGAGCGTTTCCGGCACTTCGGCCTCGCGCAGCACGAAGTCGGCCTCGCTGAAGACGCCCTCGGGGCGTCGCGCAAGGTGCCACTGGCGGTTGACGGTGGTCACGGTGTCCAGCATCGGATTGTCTCCTCGAAACGAAGGGCGGGGCCGCTTTCCGCGGTCTGCTCGTGCGAGTCTCCGCCCCGCTGCCGCATGCCCGCCCCACTCCTAAGGGCGGGGGCGCCGGCTGCACGTCCAGATTAGGCTGCCGGGCCCGACAATGAAAGAGGAGACGCGGCGATGGGCAGCGACGTGGTAGTGGCGGGCGTGGCGATGACGCCCTTCGTGAAGCCCGGCGCGAGCGCGCCCTACGACCTGATGGGCGAGCGGGCCGTCCGCGACGCGCTGGCCGATGCCGGGGTCGACTTCCGCGCCATCGGGCAGGCCTACGCCGGCTACGTCTACGGCGACAGCACCTGTGGACAGCGCGCCCTCTACCGCGTCGGCATGAGCGGTATCCCGGTCATCAACGTCACCAACAACTGCGCCACCGGCTCCAGCGCGCTCTACCTCGCGCGCCAGGCGATCGCGCACGGCGTCGCCGACTGCGTGCTGGCCGTCGGCTTCGAGCAGATGGTGCCCGGTGCGCTGCGCGCCCTGTGGGAGGATCGCCCGGGCCCGCTCGACCGCTTCACCGAGCTCGCGCAGGAACTGCAGCCGGCGCCCAATGCCTTCATGGCACCGCACCTCTTCGGCGGCGCCGGCGCCGAATACGCCGACGCGCACGACACAGCGCCCGAGGTCTTCGCGCGCATCTCGGTGAAGGCCCGGCGTCACGCCGAGCACAACGAGCGCGCCATCTTCCGCGCGCCGGTGACGGTCGACGAGGTGCTCGCATCACCGCCGATCTTCGGCCCGCTCACCCGCCTGCAGTGCTGCCCGCCGACCTGCGGCGCCGGCGCGGCCATCCTCGTCAGCGAAGCCTTCGCCAGGCGCCACGGCATCGACTCGACCGTTCGCATCCGCGGCCAGGCCATGACCACCGACTTCGCATCCACCTTCGACGACCGCTCCATGATCAAGCTCATCGGCAGCGATCTCGCGCGCGCCGCGGCCGATGCGGTGTACGACAGCACCGGCGTCGGCCCGGAGGACGTCGACGTCTGCGAGCTGCACGACTGCTTCACGACCAACGAGCTCCTCAGCTACGAAGCGCTGCGGCTGACCGCGGACGGCACCGCCGAGCGCTTCATCATGGACGGCGACAACACCTACGGCGGCAAGGTCGTCACCAACCCGTCCGGCGGGCTGCTGTCCAAGGGCCACCCCCTGGGCGCCACCGGCCTCGCACAGTGCTTCGAACTCACCGAGCAGCTGCGCGGCAACGCCGGCGTGCGGCAGGTAGCGGGTGCCCGCATCGGCCTGCAGCACAACCTCGGGTTGGGGGGAGCGTGCGTGGTGACGATGTACGAGCGGGTTTGAGGCCGCGGGCCGGTATCGGCGCAGATTCTGTGCTTGGCAACTCGGCACGTGCGGTTTCCTCGTTGGTCCCGTCCGTGCTCGCGGGTTCCGCGCCGCGGAGCGAAAGCGCTACCGGGCGTTGCCGCTCGACCGGCGCGGGCCACTTTTCTGTTTTGCGACAGAAAAGTTGCCAAAAGAGCGCACCCCGCAGAAGGCGCTCCGGCCCGCCCGGAGGGCGGGCCGGAGTCCCGGCGACTGGCGGCGCGCTCCGGGGTCGCCGCGGACGGACATCCTGTCCTCCGCGGCTCGGCCGGCCATCCTTGGCCGGCCGACTCCCTGCGCGCACCACCAGTCGCCGCGCCTCCTGAAGGGGGACATGGTCGGCTCGTTGCTTCGCAACATCGCCAAAGCCAAGAAGTAGCACCACTCCATTGCCGCGATGTCGCGAAGCGACGAGCCGTTCAGGGGGGTGCCTTCACGGGTGGCCGGACCGGGAGGCGCGCGCAGTGGGGCTGCGAGACAGGACGTCGAGCAAGGGTGACCAGGACAGGGATGTCCTGTTCACCCGTGCCCCCGAGCACGACTCCCGGGCCGGGCACCTGCCGCGCCTCCGGCGCGGCAGGCCACCCGTGCGGCACCATGGCTTTGGTTCCTTTGGCCGTAACCAAAGGAACCCGCGCCGGTCGAGCGGCATCACTCGGTAGCACCGAAGTTCCGTGGCGCGGAACCCTGGAGCGCAACCGGGTCAACGAGGAAGACTCAAGCGCCAAGGTCACGAGGCGCGGAACCCGCGAGCACGGACGGGACCAACGGGGAAGCCCCAAGCGCCGAACGCCCAGACGTCAGCAAGCGCCTGGCGGGCACAACCACTACTGCGCGGTGTACCCCCCATCGACAACGATCTCCGACCCGTTGATGTACCGCGACTCCTCCGAGGCCAGGAACAGCACGGCGTTGGCGACGTCCTCCGGCTCGCACAGCCGGCCCATGGGATGCTTGGCGAGCACCATGGCGAGGAAGCCGTCGGGGTCCGGCACCGTGCTGGCGGCGTCCTTGACCATGTCGGTCATGATGTAGCTCGGGTGGACGCTGTTGACGCGGATGCCGTAGCCACTCGACGCGCAGTGCAGCGCCGCCGACTTGGTGAAGTTCCGCACGCCGGCCTTGGCGGCGTCGTAGGCGGCGGTGAAGGTATCGGCGACGATGCCCTTCACCGACGAGATGTTGACGATGCTGCCGCCACGCGTCTTCATGCGCCGTATGCCGGCACGGGTGCCGAGGAAGACGCCATCCAGGTTGACCGCCATCACCCGGCGCCAGTCCTCCAGGGTGGTGTCCTCGGCGTTGCCGAGCGCCGCGATGCCGGCGTTGTTGACGAGGATGTCGAGCGCGCCCAGCTCGCCCTCGGCTTCATCGAGGGCGCGCTCCCACTGCGCTTCCTGGGTCACGTCCAGCGCCACCGCGACGGCGTGGCCGTCGTCGGCATTGATGCGGTTCGCCAGCTCCTCGGCGGCAGCGACATCGACATCGGCGACGGCCACGCGCGCACCCTCGCGCGCCAGGGTCAGGCACTGCGCGGCGCCCAGCCCCCGTGCACCTCCCGTCACCAGGGCATTACGGCCTGTCAGGCGCGCCATGGTCTGTCTCCCGTTTGTTGTTGTATCGCGCTACCGCCTGCGCCACCCGGTCGCGGCGCAGGCGGTCCGGCACGTCAGTGCGAGGTCTCGGTCCAGGTCAGATAGCCGCACTCGACCGTGGCCGCCAGCAGCTCGCGATGACCGAAGGCCTGGCACGGCGAGGCGAAGCCGGTGGCTCGGAGCTGCCCGGTGAGGATGCGGCGGATGGACTCGGCCGACCACACGCCGGCCTGGATGTACGGCGAGTTGCCGCGCAGGACCACCGTGCGGGACTCGGTGTTGCCGCGACCGTGGCAGGAGAGAATGCTGCGGTTCTCCTCGCGGATCTCGCGCGGCGGCTCGACGCTCACCAGGCCGCGCCCCCATTCGTTGCTGATCTTCTCGAACTCGTCGCGCGGCATGTCCCGGTAGTTGTCATACCACTCGGTGATGCGCTCGACCACCCAGTTCATGACGTCGCGGTTCTTGAAGGCGACCAGCACTTCGCAGTTGCGCACGCGGTCGTCGTTGCGGAACCAGACCGGCTCGGCGGCGCCGCTCCACGGCAGGGCCTGGTAGGTCTGGTGCGTTCCGGGGACGGACACGTTGTAGTCCTTGGTGTGCGGCCAGACCTCGAAGGCGTTGTTCTTGAGGTAGTACTGGTCGCGGCAGGTCATGCGCAGGAAGGATGCCGTCGACGCCACGCTGGTGGCCGAGTCGGCCATGTAGAGGATGTCCAGCGTGTCGATGCCCGGCGACTCGAGGCAGACCTGGGCGGCGATCTCGCCGGCGGTCCACATGAAGGCGTTGGCCGGGCAGAGCAGCAGGTCCTTCTTCTTGAAGGCTTCGCCGTAGCGCTCCTCCAGCATCATGATCCAGTCCTGCTCGCCGGTGGTGTCGAGGTAGTGCACGCCGGCGTCGAGGCAGGCCTTCACGACCGGCTCGGAGAGCTGCATGAACGGGCCGACGATGTTGTAGACCACCGTGGTGCCGGTGAACAGCTCCTTGAGCTTGTCGTAGTCGAGATCGCAGGCCACGCACTGGTACTCGTGGCCCTTCAGCTCGGGCACCTTGGCCATCTCTTCCTGCAGCCGCTTCTCGTCGCGCCCGGCGGCGATGAAGGGGATGCCGCGCTCGGCGAGGTGCCAGGCGACCAGCTTGCCGGTGTATCCGCTTGCTCCGTAGATGACGACCTGGGGCTTGCTCATGTCTGCGTCTCCTTATGCGTGTTTTCTGGCGGCGGCCGGTGCGGTGTGCACGCGGTCCGGGTGGTTTTCGAAGGCCTCCACGCAGAAGCGCTCCTGCGGCTTCTCCGAGGCGGTCTTGGGAATCTCGTCCATGACCTGGATATAGGTCGGCACGAAGTTGGGCTCGAGCGTGGCCCGGCAGTGCGCGAACAGCGCGGCCGGATCGACCCGCACTCCGGGTGCCGGCACGATGGCGGCGACGACGTCCTTCTCGCCGGCGACACCGTTGCCGGCGGTGACGCCGTAGACGTAGACATCGTCGACGGCGTCGTGCTCGGCCATCGCCTTCTCGACGTAGGCCGGGTTGATGAAGTCGCCGTTGTGGCGGATGGCGCTGCCCTTGCGGTGATGGAAGTAGTACCAGCCATCCGCGTCGACGCTGCCGATGTCGCCGGAGCGGAACCAGCCGCCGGCGGTCTTCTTCTCCGAGGCTTCCTCGTTCTTGTAGTAGGCGACCGGGGCACAGGTGCCATCGGCGTTCTGGAAGATGAGCTCGCCGGGCTCGCCGGGCGGGCAGTCGTTGCCCTCGTCGTCCACCACACGCGCGACCATCGTGGGCGGCGGCCGGCCGATGCTGCCCACCGGACCGGTGTTCGGCGGATTCATGCAGAGGCCGCCCTCGGCGGTGGCATAGAACTCGAAGATCTCCAGGCCGAAGCGTTCGGCGAAGGATTCCCAGATCTGTGCGGGCATGCCGGCCGCGATCACGTAGCGCACCGGATTGTCGGCGTCGTCGGGCTTGCGCGGCTCGCTGTAGATGGCGGTGGTCATGCCGCCCAGCAGGTTGAACATGGTGCAGCCGTAGTGGCGCGTGATATCCCACAGGCGCGACTTGGTGAACTTGCGGCTGAACACCGCCGGCGTGCCCATCTTGAGGGCGTTGCCGAGCGTGATGAGCTGGGCGTTGGCATGGGTCAGCGACAGGCCGGTGTAGGGGCGGTCGTCCTCGCGCAGACCCAGCGCCGGCCCCAGCGACGCGATGCCGCCGAAGCGCGCGTAGGGCGAGAGGATGGCCTTGGGGTCACCGGTGGTGCCGGAGGTATAGAGCATCTGCATGGGCGCGGTCGGGTCCTGCGCCAGCATGGGCAGGTCGGGCACCGGCCGCGCGAGGATGTCGGCCATGCGCTGGACGCCGGGCAGGCCGTCCGGGATGACCCCGTCGCCGACCACCCAGACCCAGCGGATGCGCGGCAGGTCCTTCACGACGGCGAGCACCTGCGGGAGCGCATAGTCGGCGGTGACGATGCCCTCGCACTCGGCGAAGTCGAGCATGTAGCGGAGCTTCTGGCCCTGCGTGCGCGGATCGATGGGCACGAACACGGTATCCGCGATCGAGCTCGCGACCATGGTGTCCACGAACTCCGGATGGTTCTGCATCATGATCGCGAAGCGGCTACCGCGCGCCATGCCGGCGTCCTGCTGCAGCGCGCCCGCGATGCGGTGCGCGTTGTCCTGGATCTCGCGATAGGTCCGCGTCTCGTCGACGAGGCTGCCGTCGGGCGCGACCTGCACGAAGGTCAGGATGGTGCGGTCCGGGTCGCGCTCGACCCAGTCGGCCACGATGTGGCCGAGTATCAACTCGTTGTGTTCGGACATGTCGTCTCCCCCTTGCTATTTGGTGAGGACGGTCACGGCCAGCGCCGCGGCATCGCGGCCGATGTAGCCGCCGCCGTTCTCGGCGAGGCCGATGCGGGCGCCCTCGACCTGGCGCTTGCCGGATTCGCCGCGCAGCTGCTCGGTGAGCTCGACGATCTGGGCGATGCCGGTGGCACCGATGGGATGCCCCTTGCGCAGCAGACCGCCCGAGGTGTTCACCGGGATGCGTCCGCCGAGGCGTGTGGCGCCGGACTCGACCAGCGCACCACCTTCGCCGGGTGCGCACAGACCCAGATGCTCGTAATAGATCAGCTCGGACGGCGCCGACGCGTCGTGCAGCTCGATGCAGCTCACGTCCTCGGGTCCGATGCCGGCTTCCTCGTAGGCCTGCTTAGCGACCACGGCGGGCAGCTGGGCTTCCTCCTCCGATGCATAGTCCCAGCCGCTGGCGAGCACGCTGCTGGCGACGCGGATGCCGCGATCACCGATGGCGAGCTGGCGCGCCATGCGCTCGCTCATGACCACCGCCGCCGCGGCGCCGTCGCCGACCGGCGAGCACATGGGCAGCGTGAGCGGCCAGGCGATCTCGCGCGCCGCCAGCACGTCCTCGACGGTGAGCGCCTGCTGGAACTGCGCGCGCGGATTGAGGCTGCCGTGGAAGGCGTTCTTGGCCGAGACCGCCGCGAACTGCTCGCGCGTGGTGCCGTAGCGCTTCATGTGCTCCACGGCCCACGCCATGTAGATATCCATGAACAGCGAGCGCTTGGTGCCGGCTCCCTCGAGGTCGGCGTCCATGCCCACGGCCTTCACCCGTGCCTGGATGTCGGCCAGCACGCCCTCCATGTTCTCGACGTCCACCGCGCCGGTGAAGGCCGAGAAGGTGCGCTGCTTGTCCTCGTGGTAGAGCTTCTCGTAGCCGCAGGCGAGCACGATGTCGTAGCGACCCAGCGTGATCATCGAGCAGGCCTGCTCGAAGGCGGTGGAGGCGGTGGCGCAGGCATTCTCGACGTTGACCACGGGGATGCGGCCGACGCCCAGCTCGCGCAGTGCCATCTGGCCAGGCACGCAGACCTGACCGGTGATGACCGAGGCGGCGACATTGCCCATATAGGCGGCCTGCAGCTGCCGGGCGTCGATGCCGGCGTCGGCGAGGGCGGCCTGGATGGCCTCCCCCGCCAGCGCCTTGAGTCCGGTGTCCCGGTGATTGCCGAAGCGGGTCATACCCGCGCCGGCGACAATGGCCTGCTGTTTCATACCGCCCCCGTGTCGGGTCTGCGCCCGTTGGCTCGCTGGCTTTCTAGGCGCCCTTCTGGGCGTCGCTGATCAGGTAACCGCCCTTGATGGAGAGCAGCTCATTGCAGCCGTCTTCGATCATCGAGGAACGCGCATCGCGGAACATCTTCTCGACCGGGTACTCGGCCGTGAGGCCATTGCCCCCGAAGATCTGGATCGCCTCGCTGGTGACCTCATGCGCCCACTGCGTGGCGCTCACCTTGGCCATCATCGCGGCCTGAAGCGCCGGCACATCGGCCGACTGGTTGTAGTGCGCCGCGCGGCGGGTCAGCGCGCAGCCGGCCTCGACCTTGCGGTACATCTCGAAGATGCGCTGCGCGACGCGCTGGTGACGGATGATCGGCACGCCACCCTGCTTGCGCTCGTGGGCGTACTCGAAGGCCATGTCCGCGGCGGCGCGGGCGGCGCCGGTCCAGGTCGCGCCCATCAGCACATTGGCCTCGGCGTGAATGCAGTAGACAGCACGCTGGAAGTCCTCCGGTCCGGCGAGCAGATACTCCATGGGCACTTCGACGTCATTGAAGAAGATCTCGCCCTGCGGGTCACCGCGCTGGCCGATCTTGTCCAGCGGCTTGCCGCGCGAAATTCCGGGTAGATCAAGCGGCAGCACGACGACGCAGCCATGCTCGTAGTCGGCACCGTTGCCGGTATCAGCCGCGGCGTAGAGGATGCAGACCTCGGCCACCGTACCGTTGGAAACCCAGGCCGACTTCTGGCCGTTGATGACCATCTTGTCGCCCTTGAAGCTGACGATGCAGTTGGAGCGGCTGACCTTGCCGTCGGCGTGGCGTGCCGCGCCGGTCGGGTCGAGGGTGTCGCTGCCGTGGTCCGGCTCGGTGATCGCCCAGCAGCCCAGCATTTCCTGCGGGAAGCGCTCCATCAGGAACTGGTTGCCGAACAGCGCCGACAGGTACTGCGGCAGCACGCCGGCGCCCACCGAGATCGCCAGGCCGCCGTCGCCGTAGCCGAGTTCCTCGAAAATCAGGCAGAACATGCGCGAGCGCACTTCCGGCGGCATCTCGAAGAGCTGCGCAAGGTCGATGCCCAGCTCGAGGTACTTCTTGCGGAACTCCCAGTAGGGGGAGTCGTCGGCGATGATCGCCTCGGGCGTCATGCGGTCGAGCTTGCGACCGATCGGGCGCATGACCTCCAGTGCGAAGCGTCGCAGCGTCTGCTGGAACTCCACCTCGATATCGGTCATCGGCGGCTCGGCGCCGGAGATGCCCAGTGCGGATTTGGGGGATGCCGGCCACTGATGGATCCGCGACCCGCTGCCCTCTGCATTGGTGAGGTTCTGAACTTCTTCGGCGCTTGCTGCCATGACTGCCTCCTGTGACGTCATCGACGCGTACGCAGCCTTTCGGCTGCTTACGGGTATCCCGAGAACCCGCCGGAAGGACATCGGAGGTGGCTGTGCGCCGCATCCCTGAGCGGGTACGCGCTACGCTGGCCGGATTCTCCTCCATCCACGACGCCTTTTTGCATGGCGCTCTGACGAGTCGTTATGGAAGGGATGCTAGGAGGCCCCGGCGGGCCAGGCACTACCCCACCGGGTAGTTTTGGCAGAGCGGGCCGAGAGCCCGCGCCGGCGTGCCTTCCGGGGCTGCGCACCAAGGCGATGACGCGGCCTCAGGGCGCCCGCAAAAGGGCGACGGGAAGCACATTGCGCGGACTGGAGCACTGCCCCCTGCAGCCCAACCGGCGGAGAAGCGCCTCGAAAGGCACGAAACGGTTGGGCATAGCACAAGCGATTGGCCCGTTCGCGATCCATCACTCCGACGACGGCAAGCACCTCACTTACGGTGCGCCGCTGCAGCCAGTAGCTAACAACGCTGCCTCTTCCGTTCCGCCGGCGGCCTCGCGGCCCTGTTGTGGGCTCCAGCAGCTCTTCCGCCTGCTTGCCG
This sequence comes from Algiphilus sp., assembly GCF_023145115.1. NCBI lineage: Bacteria > Pseudomonadati > Pseudomonadota > Gammaproteobacteria > Nevskiales > Algiphilaceae > Algiphilus > Algiphilus sp. The sequence continues at coordinate 124,282 of NZ_JAGLEJ010000037.1, read as the reverse complement.
GAGGCATCAATAAGTCAGGGGGTACGGCAGCCCCCGAACCAAACTTTCCGTGATGCGGGGAGGCTCAGTTGCTCATGAAAGCGCTTAGCGCGTGGCTATGCGGAAACCCTGGCGGGGGAAGTGCACATGCAGCCGGCCGAGCTCGCCGGCGTCGCGCGCGATGATCCAGCGCTCGGCGGTGGCGGCGACGAGCTCGCCCTCGGTAGGGGTCGTGCCGTAATCCGCCGGCGCGATACGCACGGCATCGCCGATGGCTAGGCCCTGGGGCACCCCACCGTCGAAGACCGGCAGCTCGGCCGGCTCGTTCTCCGCGGCCACGGCCAGCGCCTCGGCGCGCGAGATGTCGCGGTAGCGGCCATGCCCGATGGCACCCATGCGGGCGTACCATTCCAGCAGGCGCGGATAGGCATCCAGGAAGCCGGCGCGCAGCGTTGCATGCCCGAAGCCCAGCACATGAAAGAGCGAGAAGTCGGCCAGCGTGGGTACTTCACCAAAGCGATAGGCGCCTTCCATCTCCTGCGAGAAGCGACCGAGAAACTCCTTGAGTTCGGCACGCGCCTGCTTGGGCGGAATGCGCGGCACGTCAGCGCCGCGCATCATGCGCACGCGATCGGTGATCACGCGCAGCAGCTCGCCCCAGCCGTAGCCGTGGTCGCGCCGCAGCGCATTGACCGCGGACAGCCCCATGGAGGCGGTGATCACAGTCATGAAAAGCCGCGAGTCGACCCAGTCGGCCAGCTCGGTGATCTCCTCGGCGCGCGCTGCCGGAAGCAGCTCGGGCCGTCCGCCGCGACGCATCAACTCGGGCACCATGACGTGCGTATCGCAATAGATATCGGCGCCGATCTGCATCACCGGCATCTTGCGATAACCACCGGTCAGGGGCGTCAGCTCGGGGCGCGGCAGCCGCGGCGGCTGCTCGACGGAGAGCCAATCCAGTTCGCAATGGCCAAGCAGCAGCCGGATCTTCTCCGAGAAAGGGGAAAGCCAGTAGTGATGCAGGATGATTGCGTTGCCTTCCACGATGCTTCCCTGATGGACTCGAGCGCTCATGATGCCCTGCCGGCGGCAAGGAGGACGGCATGACGCAGAAGACTCCGCCCCGCAAGGGGCGCGGCGCCGCGGACAATATCGGCCACCGCTTCAGCGCCTTCGGGCGCGAGGCTGCCGACGACGGCTGGCCGGGCGACGACCCCGAAGCGCCGGCGCCACGGCTGGAGACGGTCCTGCACCCCGTCACGAGCCGCAGCATCGTCAGCCGCAACAGCTCGCCCGATGTTCCCTTCGAGAACTCCATCAACCCCTACATGGGCTGCGAGCACGGCTGCATCTATTGCACAGTGGAGTGAACGCTACGCCGTTTCATGCGTGAGTATTCATAGCGTAGACATCGGGATCAAACGCGCGCATGATGCTGCCGTGCAAGCTCGGGGAAATCCCATTGCCAGAGTAGAAACGTATCCAGGTCAGCGCCTCCGGATAACGGAATCAAACGGACAGCTCGATTACGAGGCCCACGGGCCGGTGGTGGAGATGCCCGCGATTATCTGGAGTGATGGCGAGCCCTGGCTGCCTGCGATGGCATACCTCCGCGAGCGGGCCTTCGAGGCCCACGCAACTCGGGGCAGCACAAAGACCGTGATGCTGCACGCCAATGCATTAGCGGGGTATGCCTCCTGGCTGGAGAGGGAAGAACTTGATTGGTCCCACTTCCCTAATGAGCGTTCCCTGCGACCGACCTATCGGTATCGCGGGCATGTCATGGACCGCATCCATGACCAGACCCTGGCCAGGTCTACTGCGGCCAACCGTATGTCGGTGTTGCGGGCCTTCTACGGCTGGGCGACCTACGTTGGTTATCTTCACCGTTCCGCCGAGCCCTATCGGCCTCGCGTAGTGGCAGTTCGGTACGCCGACGCCATTGGGCGCGAGCGTGTCACTAACGTGGTTTCGTCCGACTTGGCGATCCGGCGCGGCAAGCAGAGTCGTCGCGGCGTCGAGGAAGGGTGCGTCCCGGTGCGCATGACTGATCGAGACGCGCTACTTGGGATCGCTGCAGAGTATTTCCGTTTGGAGTTCCTGCTGACCCTGAAACTGGGATTCTTCTCAGGCATGCGGCTCGGAACAATACTGGGTCTGACGCACACCTCGCTGCGTCAGAACTTCCCGTCACACGATATACCGGGCTGGTTCTCCATATCTGTCGGGCCGGAGCACGGGATCCCAACCAAGGCCGGAGCGACATATCACCCGTCGATCCCGGAGCCACTGTTGCGCGAGTTGCTTACCTACTGTCGCTCTGGCCGTCGTGACGCGCGTGCGAAAAAGGCGGCGCCGCAAGCGAAGGACCTCGTGCTACTCAGCAACCAAGGCGCGCCGCTGTCCACGCGCTCCTATTCGCACGACATGACCCAGTTGCGGAAGCTCGCATCGGCTCAAGGGTTGCGTCTCCAGAACTTCCGATTCCACGACACGCGCGCCACCTTCGGAACAGCCTTCGTGCTGGCCTCGATGCAGGCCGGGCACACACCCGACCAAATAATGCCCGTGCTGATGCGGCTAATGGGCCACACGAGCGCAGCCAGCAGCATGCTCTACATCGATTTCGTGGAGGAGGACGAGCGCATGGACGCGGCATCAGCCGCGTGGGAAGAGTGGCTCGGCGTGCCGGAACCAGTCGCATGACCGGCATGGCACCGGACAAATTCGACTGGCAGCTTGGGACAGATAGTTACGGCACCCCCGTAGACCTGAAGCGCCTGATCTGGCCGGAAAGCTCAGCGATGGACTCGCGCGTCTTTCGGCGAACCGATACGTCATCATGGGTCACTGACCCGGACCGCATCGCGGTGCTGGCCGGTATGGTCGCCGAGATTCGGGGCTGGGGGCTGGCACCCGCAAGCACAGGCACTCTCGCGGGCGCACTGAGGCGCTTTGTGCAGTGGGTGGATCAGTCGGGTGCGCCATTGCGGCGCGAAACGATAGTGCCGCTGCTGGCGCGCTGTGACGCTGTATCACAAAAATTCCGTCCGACCCTGCGCCGATCGGTCACAGCGCTTCCACTCTCCGACGCAGAGCGGTCTGTATTGTTTCCGCCGACCGAAGCAGAATCTCCAAGTGACGACGACTGGCGCTTTGTGCTGGATGGACAGCACAGTACAAGGGAAGCAGATTTCGCTCGCCTTCTGATCCCCGGTGACGCTGGACTGCCCCTCCACCAGTGGCGAACCATTCGACAAGCGCGTCTGAATAGCCTTGATATGACCGCGCCCCGTCCGCGCTTGATAGAGGCGCTGAGCAAGGAGTTTCGTGCCCGCTTCACCGAGCGAAGCCCATCGACCACATCTCTCAGAACGCAGTGGGGAAAACTTCGCGGCTGGATCGTCTGGGCTGACGAGGTATGCCAGACGCTGTCTCTGGACACCGCAGTTGAGACATTGCAAGCCTACTCTCAGCATCTGGTCAGGCAGTGGCGCGCCGGAAAACTCCGTGCAGCAACCGTTCACCAGTACATACAGCCTCCGCTGCATTTCATTGCGGCCGCGATACATCAGCCGGCCTATCAGATCAAGTTGACCCTCTCACTGCCGCGCTTACGACGAAGCGGCCTGACGACGGAGGCCGCTGGCGACGCCGAGCTCAAACGGTACTGCGCCAACCTGCACGTTGTGATCGACGCGCTGACGGCCAATGGACTGTGCACGGCAATCCGCGCCCACGAAGTCATCCGCCTTTGGAACAGTAAGGGTCAGCGCGTAGACGCCGAACTGCCCGCCCCATACGGAAGCTACGGCGCCGCTATCGATCCGCTGGCAGCCAACCTCAAAATGATCAACCTGCGCATCGTCGCAGAACTGCACCGGTTCATTGCCATTACCGGGGTCAACCTATCGGTGGCACGCGCCCTCACGGTAGGTCAGCACGCGACAAATGCGCCGATCTGGAAGGCGCGTGCAGGCCGACACATCCGCCCCCGTGTAGGCACCGTCTATTCGCGTCGGCTGGACCAGCACATACAGTTCCTTGAAGCATGTGTTCCGGGCGGCATCACTACCGACACGCCGATGTTCCCGGCAATTACTACGAACACTAACGGTGGCAGGGCACTGGAGGCCGCCGCGCGCACCGGTACGCTCACATGGCGCATAAAGCAGTGTTCTGATGAATCTATCAAGGGTTTTAGAACATGGTTCGATGCCTCGGATGCGCCGGCCTTTGGCGCCCGCACTTTGCGGCGTGCCAAGGCCGAGTGGCTACTGCGGCGCTACGGCGGCGACTCGCTGCATGTATCTCGCGATCTGGGCAATACCCCGCAGGTCGCGATGAGCCACTACGGCGGCAAAGGCAACCTCCATTGGGCGACGCTGGAATGGTCCCGGCACTGGGCCACTGAACAGCATTCCGCGCTGGCGCCAGGCAACTGCGCCTCTCCTGGCCACCGTGAGCCGATTGCCGCCGACACCGCTGGTGGAGGCTGCAACGAGGCGGCATGCCTTGGCTGTGTCCATTACCGGGGAGAGGACTCGATGGACTACATCCACCGCCTGCTGAGCTACCAGCATGTCCTCCGTTGGCGTGTCGCGACAAACACAGCGAGTGAGCGACCGATAGCGCTCATCGACGCGATCGTCACGGACTACCTGACGCGTCACCCGGAGCAGCAAACAAATGTCGACCGCATGCGTGAGCGAATCGGCACCGAGCCGCATCCCCTGTTCGCGACGATCATTCGGCTGGAGGAATTCTAGTGGCGCTGACGTTGAAGCTGGATTATTCGGACCACGAGATAACGGGCATCGAGACCGAAGACAACCCTGTGGTCAGTGTCGACTACCATGGCAATGTCTTGAGCCGCCTCACGGACGACGTGTGGCTGTTTCCGAGCGACAAGTCGCGCCCGCGTCTTCGCGTAACGGTCAACTGGCCGGATAACTCGCACGACGCAAAGCGATTGGCCCTGCTGCGACTGACGCACGGTAAGACCCTTGCTGCCTTAACTGCGTTTCGAACTTGCTGGCATCTCGCCCGGCTCGCCGCTCATTGCGCCGACCAGAGGGTAAGGCTGAAAGATTTACATCGCCACCCCAACGTCGTCATCGACTTCGTCGCCACGCCGAAACCCGGCCAGAGCAAGCCTCACAATCACAAGATGCGCGCCATCGTCAGCATCGCGCGTGTCGCACTGGCCGCGCGAGACACCCTCGGCTGGACGTTTCTGGAGCACGACCAGATCCGGGCGCTGCGCAACATCGACACGCTGTCGCATCGGCAGCATGCGGTCATTCCACGGCGGATCTACCAGGTCGTCGACGACACTGCACAGGAGATTCTGTCCGACTACCTTACTGTAGCCGATGAACTTGCCGAGGTACTGGCGGCCTGGGCGCACGCTACATGCGATCAGAGACGACCAGGCGGGAAAGTCCACTGGGCGACACTGATGTCAGACAGACCTCGCTTGCGGCGCCAGATGGATCGCGTGGGCAACGTGTCAACCCCGCTGGCTTCTTACTTTGCTCTGGTGCGGACCGCAGCCTTCTGGACGCTCATCGCCGGCACCTGCGCCCGCAAGAGCGAAATACTGGCGCTTCGCCGGGGTTGTCTACGCCAGGAGCAGATTGGCGACAACCTAACTCATTTGCTGACCGGCCCCACCACCAAGACCCAAGACAATCCGCATGCGATTTGGGTTGCATCACCTAAGGTCGCCCCCGCAGCACAGGCGCTAGAGCGGCTGTTGGACACCTACATCACCGTCCATCCGAACCCGCCCCATTTGAGCGACCACTTGTTTCAAGTACTGGAGATGGACTTCGGCCGACGCCGTGCACCCTCGGAGAAACGCAAAGGGAAACTTCAGTTTGGCCAACCTATCTCAAACGCCGGTCTGACACGAATCGCGCAGCACGCAGACCTGGGCATCACTCAGGAGGATTGGGCCGAAGCCAAGCAACTCACGCCGGACCTCGACGAGACAAAGTACGCCGTAGGGCGGCAGTGGCCGGTTTCGGCCCACCAGATCCGCCGTACGGTGCTGGTCAACGCCGCTGCCAGCGGGCTGGTCAGTCCCGATAGTCTGAGCTTCCAGGCTAAGCATCAGACATGGCAGATGACGGCCTACTACTGTCGCAACTACTGGCACCTCGCAGCCTCGCACCCGGATCACCCGCTGGTCACGGGCACCCGACGTGCCAATGCTGAGGAGTTCACCCGCATCTATGCCGACGCCTACAACCAGGCCCGCTCGCGAATCATTGACGACGAGCGATTCTTCTCGCCTTATGGCGACGATCATAAGCGGTCCGTCGTCGGTGATACGCCGCTACTGAGCCTTGACGAGATCAAGCGACTCACCCGCTCAGGCACTCTGAAACGCAACACACTCGGTTTGTGCGCACTGGTGGATGATGACTGCGAGTGGCAGAGCGCCCTCACGGTGAGGGGCTGCATGACCAAGGCTGAAGGAAAGCCGTGCAGCAAGGCCATCATAGACAGCCACCGCCTACCCGAGCTAACCGCCTTGCGCGACAGCGTGCGCTACGGGCTTGAAGAATTGTCCGCCAGAGATGCGTTCGCCCGCGAACAGAAAAAGGCGGATCTGGCCATGGTCGAACAGGCCATCGCTCTCATTGAGAGCCACCGCGACGCCCAACGGGAGCCACAATGACGACAAGTTCCTCAACGCCCTATTGGGTCAACAACAAGACTGCCAGAGCCCTGTGGAAGGCCTACCAGCGAATGATGGAGGGCAAGCCGAAGCGAGTGTCGCCCACAGCCCGGATGACCCTTTCCTCCGTCGCTGTCGAGGCGGGGTTTCAGCGTTCCACACTGAGCCGCAAGCGGTACCCCGACCTGGCGGAGCTGATCGAGCAAAACGCCAAAAAGAAGCCTGGCCAGAGCATGCGATCACTTTACGACAAGAAGCGTGTCGCAAACGCGAACCTCCGTTCCAAACTGGAGACGGCACGAGAAGAGCGGGGCGTGCTGCTGAACCGGATTGCCGCGCTAGAGAGGCGACACCTTCGTATGACTGAGGAATTGGGCATATTTCGAGGTCCGGACAACACCCCCAAAATCAACTTCATAAACCGCACCGATTCGGGCACTTAACTCACTTGGAGGTGGCCTCGGTTATCCACGAAACCGCTCAAAGCAGATTTACGACAATTTAGACAGCATCGATCGAATGAATGATCACGATTCCAATGATCGAAGCAAACGACGAGCGAGATCCGCCAACAGGCTGTCTGCGTTGCGCGCAGGATGAACAACTTGTTTCAGGTATTTTTGAGCTGTCTTAGGGTTCTTCTCCAAGTAGACCATACCCAACTCTAGGTTCATCTTTTGTCTAATCTTGGTGGCATCCGCCCGGGAATGCGCGAGCCGGATAGCTTTCCGATAGAGCGCGGTCCCACGATCAATATCGCCTTTTCTAATTCTTATTAACCCCTTGGTCGCAGTAACGAACGGATCTCGCCCGATTGCCCATGACACCCGCTGAAGCCTCGTCTCCGCTTCATCCACTTCGCCGAGTTCAGCGCAAGCACAAGCAATATTATTGACCAGCGGAACAAGCTCAGCCGTATTGACGGAACTACTGTCCTCGACCAGCTCCCAGCCCTTACCGGTTAGATAGACAAGCAAGTCTCTTTGGCTGCTCCGGTTAATAGAGAAGGCAATTCCCGCTATTGCCATCCACCGCCGAAGCTGAGGCGCTGTATCTTCACGCTCAAGCAATGCTTGCATCTCACGGTTGACAACGTCGAACTCCTCCAAATTAATTAGCGCCCTAAGTCGAAAAGCCGTCAAGTCCGATAAATCCTTATCACGAACCAGTAGTTGGTCGGGATCTATGTGGACGATACTGGCCGTAAGCGCCAATACTTCTTTGTGCTCGCCTTGACTGGCAAGCAATCGCGCCATATTCCTAGCTGCCCGCAGGGCATCAACAGGAGTTTCCGTCTCGGCGAGTGCCAGAGCGTGTGCTACCCGCTTAATCGCCTGCGAACGCTGCCCCAGTTTTTCATAAACCGCGCCCATGTTATTCCAAAGTGCGCTATTGTCGGAAAGAGCAGACTCATGTTTAAGCGCATTCAACGCGCCAATGTAATCGCGCAAGAAATATTTTGCTCTCGCAAGCCTAGACCAAAGATCCGCCCTATCCGCATGCAACCGCAGACAGTGTTCCAATGGCCCTATTGCCAGGTCATCGCGATTCATATTTCTGGCAAGGTCAGCGAAAAGCCTTATAGCACCAGAATTTATTGGATTTAATTGAATAGCGCGTCGCAGCATATCCAGAGCCTTCCCTCGCTGCCGAAGCTGGAGATACGCAATACCGAGATTGCAGTACAAAACACTAGAGCTTGGGCGCATTTGCATCGCAACGCGAAAGCTGCGAATTGCAAACTGGGGATGGCCAGTTGCTAGATGGAGAGCTCCCTCGAAAAGTCGAGCCGCATAATCGGTTGAATCAATTTTGAGTGCTTCAGTAACTTCAGCCATGGCGCGCTGGAGATCCATAGACACCACGGCCATATAACCGAGGCGTAGTCTGGAAGGGACATCTTCAGCCAGTTCAGGAGAGGAGAATAAGTGTAATGCCTCGTCCAGAGCGTTCGCTTGAAGCCGATTTTCTGCAAGTTGCCTCTTTGTCGAGACGGATTCCTTGTAAGATAGGGCTGCACGTAAGTGAAGCGCCTCATCATCGCTTCTGCCCGCCAGCGCCGCCAAGTCCGCGACGGATCTCAGATACTTACTTTGTGTGCCAAACCTTTCGAATGAGGACAGCCGGCGCTCCAGCTCTGCGACGATCGCATCTGTGAGTTCATTAGTGAACTGAGAGCGTTTATCCTCTAGGGAGACCATTTCAGATCGAATTTCCGCGATCTCGGCCAGTTCTTCTGGAGGAGGCAACTTTAAGCGATGAGCAATTCCTATTACGTCCGCAAAGACAACCTCCGTGGCTTCAGACCTCGCCTCTACATCGTTAAAGTCTTTTTGCACTTTAGAGAATTGCATCTTTGGCTCTGCAGTCCATCGCTTCCCGAAGTCGGGCTGCTTTCATCTCATTTTTAATACGTCTATTTTCCCGCCTTTCCCTCCGCTCAGCCAATCTCTTTTGGTAGAGCCGTTCGTTGGCCACGACTCGAATGGCCGACAAGACGCGAGAACGAACAACATCTAGCGCCATTCGTTTCCTGTAGTCAATATTAGTCAGTGATTGAATTACTTCTTCAACTAAAGGCGCGACTCCAGGCGGGACCGTACAGTCTGGTTCGGTCAATCTGACCCCATTTACTGCGTGAGAGTATTTGTCTATTGCTCGGTTTAAGTTCGGAAAAGTAGCACCACCAAGGCCGTGCACCTCCATATGGATAGCCTGATAGATCGCTGAAAGTTGGGTGTTATGTGCTAGCAAACCGGACTTAAAGAAGAAGCCCTCATTGAACAGCTCCCAAAGCATGCAGCCGAGCGCAAACGCATCCGCCTTTTCGCCGATTTCCCGATCACCAGCGAAGCCAACAAACGCTTCAACAGGAGCATACCCCTTGGCGCCAACAGGCTTGTCGTACTCATCCTTAAGTGCTGTTGAATCCAAACGAGCGGCCGTTCCAAGGTCGATCGCGACGATTATTCGCTTGAGGGCGGCGTTCCTAGCTCTTAAATTGTCTGGCTTTAAGTCGCGATGAGCGATATCGTGGCGATGAAGAGCTTCCACAGAAAGCACGAGGTCGTGAAAGATACGAAGGGCCTGTTCTGGGGAGAGGCGGTCGTCCGACCAGAAGAAACTCTCGATATCAAACTCAAGCCACTCGACGACAAAGTACTTGCAGGGCAAACTGAACTTGGCGCTGGGTATTGCAAGGGAGTAATCTTTCAGACCCGACATCACCTGCAAACAGCGCTTCTTGTTTACTAGTGTTTTGAGAAGTGCATGCTCTCTATAAAAACCATCAAGACGGTAACTATTAGTAGTCACATCGGGATCAAAGAACTTTACAGCCACATGCTGTTCTTCGATTCTGTCCCAAGCCACGAACACCAGCGAAAAAACGCCTCGACGGGCGTCACCCCGTCCGTTGATCAGCCTCAAATCACTGTATCGGCCCTCCAAGACTTCGCCATTTTCGAGAGCATCAATGAGTATTTCGCTTCCCGTAGATCCGCTCAAGTTCTAAGTCCTATTCGGTTGTCCCCAATGGAATACTACATTTAGTGCAGGTTACCGAAAATTGTTCCGGTGAGCAGAGGCTTCTTGTCGAGCCGCATCCAACGACTCCGACCGTTCGCGCCAACTCAACATGTGTAGATGCATATCTGCCCTAAAGTTGGGGCCGCTGAACTGTGAACTGTAGATTTACCCTGTCCTACCTTCAATGCCCGTCGGCTCTCAGTTTTGGGCGTTTGGTCTACATGCTTGTTCCACCCTGCGGTTCCTACGCCCGTCCCAGCCACGCCTACTGGGACTACTCGCCCGGGCTCGACTTCGAGACACAGCTTCTCTACAAGCCCAACGCCGTCGAGCTGCTATGCCGACATTGGCGCCGCCGCGGCTACACGGTCAGCCCCATCGCGCTGGGCGCCAACACCGATCCCTATCAGCCGGTCGAAGCCGATCTGCGCATCACCCGCGAGCTGCTGGAATGCTTTCTCGAGCATCGCCATCCGCTGACGATCACGACCAAGGGCGCACTCATCGAGCGCGACCTCGATCTGCTGGCCGAACTCGCCGAGCATGATCTGGTGGGCGTGTGGGTGAGCCTGACCAGCCTCGACGCCGACCTCAAGCGGAGCCTGGAGCCGCGGGCAGCGGGCCCGACCTCGCGGCTGCGCACGATCCGCAAGCTGCGCGACGCCGGCGTCCCCGTGGGCACCCTGCTGGCGCCGGTCATTCCCGCCATCAACGATCATGAAATCGAAGCCCTGCTCGCAAGTGCCGCCGACGCCGGCGCGCAGCGCGCCGGGTGGATCCTGCTGCGTCTGCCCTTCGAAGTGGCACCGCTGTTCCGCGACTGGCTGGAGGCGCACTTTCCCGACCGCGCTGCGCATGTCATGAGCCTCGTGCAGCAAAGCCGCGGCGGACGCGACAACGACTCGGACTTTCACCAGCGCATGCGCGGCCAGGGGCCCTTTGTCGCGCTGATCGCGCAGCGATTCCGGCTGGCCTGCCGGCGTCACGGCATGGCCGGGCGCGAAGCCTTCGCCCTGGACTGCAGCAGCTTCTGCCCGCCAGCGAAGCCTGGCCAGCTGAGCCTCTTGTAGGCGACGCGCCGGGACGGCGATGCGCAAAGGCTCAGCGGCCGGAATCCGCGCGCGCGAGCGCCACCAGGCGGCGCAGCAGTTCCGCGTCATAGAAGGCGGGGTCGCCCGCATCGCCGCCGACCCGTAGGTGCTGCAACTGCTGCTGGTTCAGGGCCTTGCCGCCCTGCGTCTTCAGCAGATGGCCCTCCGCATCGAAGGCACTGCGCGTACCGCCGTTCCCGCGTGGCAGAAAGAGCAGATCGTCGTAGGAAACCAGGGCATAGCGCTCATCCGTCTCGCGCACTGCACTCGCCGCCAGGACCGGCGACTCCCCATTCCTGCTCTCGCGGGCCAGGGCCGCGACGCGCGGGGCGCGTTCCGCCGGACCGCCATCATCCTCCGTCATTACATCCGAAGCCGCAGAGATCCAGCGATGATTCTCGCCCGTCGTCGCGATCGTCTCGTGCACAAGCGCCCGACCGTCGGGGTCGAGCGTCACCCGCCAGACGCGCCCATGGAGGGGGCCGCCATGGCCCTGCCGCGAAGGCTCGTGAAACCACATGACATAGTTGAACTGCAGCAGCATCTCGTCGCCGACGCGCGCGAAGGTGGGCAGGTAGTACACCGTCGGCCTGCCGCTATCGGCATGCATTTCGCCGTTCTTCCAATGGATGCGACTGGGCCGCTCGGAGGGCGTGTCCGAGGCAATGGCCAGCCTCGGTGCATGGTGCACCGCCAGCGCCTTCCACAGATTGCTCACCATGCCGACGCGCCCGAGACGGTCGCGGGGCAGCTCGTCGAACTCGGCGAGCACGCGCTCGGTATCCTCGTGCGGCGCAGCGCGCCAGAACGCGAGCGCCTTCTTCGTCTCGCCGCTCGGCTGAGAGGCCGCCGCGATGCGCTTGCTCGCGAGGTCGTCGCCAACGTCGCTGCCACCGGCTTGAACGGACGACTTGGCGAGTGCGTCCGCGTATTCCAGCGTGCGCGTCAAACGTTGCCAGGTCTCGTCCTTCTGCAGTTCCATCGCAGACAGCCACACGCCGCAGAGCCGCATGTCATCCATGGCGTTCGCTCGCTCGCTTTCGGACCAGCCGAGATTCCTGAGCTCGATCTCTCTGGCGAAGGCGTCGTTATAGCGGAGCTCCCTCAGCCAGAGATCGATCTCGGCGCGGCTCGAAAGCGTCGGCAGCACATCGGCGAGCATCCGATTGGTGCGCAGATAGGGGAAGCCCGGAAGCTTCTTGTAGGAGGCCTCGCCGGCTCCGGCCTCTTCCACGGCCGCATCGATCTCTCGGTAGCGCGGATAGCACGTCTCCACGAATTCGCCGACGGCGACCCCGAGGTCCGTGACTTCGTCGCCATCGTCACTGCCAAGAGCCAGCGGCGGCATGAGATTGAGCATCAGACCGGCGGCGATCGATGCGGGCACGGCTAGGCGGTGGAGCACGGTCGAGTCCTATTCATTGGAACGCGAGGAGCCTCGCGGCTGGCATCGACGCCATGGCCCGACGAAAGTTTGGGGCAGGCCCACAGCATGGCTGACGCCCTGCCGGGGCGCGTCAGAGATCCAGCAGCAAGCCTTCCCCGACCGCGCGGGATACGCAGGTCGTCATGCGCCCGGCCTGGCGTTCCTCGGGGCTGAGCACGGCATCGCGATGATCCACCTCGCCCTCGATGACCGTGCAGCTACAGGTCCCGCACAGGCCCTGGGTACACACCGAGGGGACCGGGTAGTTGTGCGCATGCAGCACTTCCAGGAGGGAGCTTTCGGCTGGCACTTGGAGGCGCTTTCCCGAACGTGCAAGCGTCACGGTGAAGGGCTTCTCCGTCGCAGCATCCTTGGCGGCTGTTGCAAAGCTTTCCGTATGGATCGCGTCCGAAGGCCAGCCCCGCGCGCCAGCCAGCTCGGTGACGTGTGCCATGAAGCCTTCCGGCCCGCATAGATACATGTGCTGGCCGGCACGCCACTCGGGCAGGTCCGCGGCACACAGGCGTGGCGCGGCCGGGTCGTCACTGAGATGGACGCGCAGCTGTTCCGCAAAGGGCGACGCGAGCAGCTCCTCCCGGAACGGCAGCCATCCGCGACTGCGCGCGCAGGCATGCAACGTGAAGGGCGTGCCTTTGGCATGCAGCGCATCCGCCATCGCCAGCAGGGGCGTGATACCGATACCCCCGGCCACGAGAACGACGCCGGCGGCCGCTTCCTCCAGCGGAAAGCGGTTGCGCGGCACCCCGATCCGGATGACGCGGCCGGGCGCAAAACCTTCGTGAACGGCCAGCGAGCCGCCGCGCCCGTGATCTTCCCGCTTCACGCCGATGCGATAGCGGCCGTCCGCCCGCGGCGCACCGACCAGGGAGTACTGCCGGATATGCCCGGGCGCGACCTCCACGTCGATGTGCGCGCCCGCGGAATAGGCCGGAAAGGGCGACGCCTCAGCGGGTTCCAGGAGATAGGCCCGTACCGCCTCGGAAACCTGCGCGGCCTCGACGATGCGCGCTCTCAGCGGGAGCTCGGATGACGGCAAGGGCGAGGCTTCCGGATGGTGCAACGGCCCCACGGGCCAGTCCCAGACAATCTCATGGTCGCGAAGCTCGGGTTCCGCGAGCTTCCAGGCAGCGTTGTACCGGTAGTAGGGCACTGCCGGGAACATGTGGTGCATGAGGTGCTGCGATTGCGAGAGCGTCATCCACCGCATCAGCCACCCACCGCGAAACATGCGCGTCGCCTGCAGGGGGCGCTCCGCCTGCGGGACACCCTCGGGGTGCTGGATGGCGGCGAAGGTGTAGGTGAGCAGCATCAGACCGATGCGCTGGGGGATCAGCCACAACAGCACGAACTGCCATGCGAAGGGCGATGTCAGCCACAGCACATGCCAGGCGATGAAGAAGACCGCGCTAGCCGCGGCACTGGCCACCTCGGCGATCGGGCGCTGCTTCAGGCGGCGCGCATACCAGACCATCCAGTAGAGGTCGATGCCGGCCAGGACGAGCAGCCGCCAAGGCATCCGCGCCGAGACCATGATCTCGTCCGGATCGCGATGCGCGACACCGGTATGGCGATGATGCTCCAGGTGGAGATAGCGGTAGATCTGCGCGGTAAAGCCCGGGAAGAGCGGCAAGGCCGCGACCGTCCCGATCAGGTCGTTGACGCGCCGGTTGCTGGATAGACTGCCGTGCGCGGCATCGTGCAGTGGCGTGAAGATGGCGTAGATCGCCAACGCATTGATCGCCAGGGCGACAGCGTAGGGCATGCCACCCGTGAGGTGGAGGTAACAGCTACCGACCAAGGCGCCGTAGCAGCCGGCAACCAGCAGCACTTCCTGCCATGCCAGGAGCGGTAGGGCATGAATGCGCCGGAATGCCGGCTTGGAAACGATCTGCTCCAGCGCTTCGCGCTCGCGTCGAGGGTATGTCGTTTGGCTCATGACTTGCGCAACCGGGCTGACTCTGGTCTCACAATGAAGAACCGAGCCTAGCCGGCGGTCTCGCCATGAGCGCCTGCCGAAAGGCAGGGGACGGCCGGCACCGAGCACACCGCACGATTGCCTGTACCCACTGGCTGCGCTCTAGAAGCCGAAACGCGCCACGGCCTGCCTCAGGGCTTCCAGGTGAAGTGCACACCGAAACCGGTGCGGATTTCGCTGTGATAGCTGCCCGCGAAATCGGGGTTCTGCTCGGCTGAGATGTCGCGCTGGCGGCCACCGGTGTAGCCATACGTGAAGCCGATGTTGTAGTTCTCGTGCTGGATCTCGTAGCCCAGCATGAGCATGTAGTCAGCCGTGTCGAACAGGGTCGGCCGCATGGCCTCACCTTCGATCATCCACGGCTCTGCGGTATAACCAATCCGCAGCACGCGGTTGCTCAGACCGGTGTACTCGACGGCCAGCCAATGGCGGAAACGATTCGTGGTATTGGCGATATAGGGCTGGTCCAGGGGGTCGCTCTTCTCGAAGTCAAAGCGTCCGGACTCGAAATCCTCGTAACGTGTCCATTTAGATTGGCCCATCAGGTGCAGCCCTGGCAGCGCTTCATAGTCGAACGCCGCGGTCACGCTTTGCGGGGTATAGAGGTCCAGTACCAAATCTTGTTCGGTTGCCCCGACGCGACCGTCGCCTTCCAGTCGCGTATAGCCGCGGGTGCGGTAGCTGAGGCCCAGCGAGAGCTTCTCGGAAGCGTCGTAGACCAAACCGACCGCGCCGTCGATGCCGGCGCCTTTGAGGCCATCGAACTCAACGGGGCCCAGCGGGCTGGGCAGCTTCACGCTCTGCTCGGCGTAGTTGGGTGCAATCTGCAGACCGACACGCAGATCGGGCGTGATCTGTCGTCCGACCAGAAAACCGACATTGAAGAGGGCGAGTTTGCCCAGGAAGGGGGTGTCCTGCCCGCCGTCAGCAGCGAACTCGAAAGCCGTGCCTACAGAACCATAAGCGCCGATGCCCATGTGCCAGCCAGCCAGCTCGCCCAAGCCGTACCAGAGATTGAGGAACATCGGAGTTTCACTGCTGGTCTGGTCGAAGTCGCGCCGCCGGTCTTGGTAGTGCGCGGTGAAGTTCACCGCAGCCACGCCAACGACGATCTGCCCGCTCAGCGGTCCGACCACGCCGGCCGGATTCGTCAGCGAGGCGCTTCCGGCGTCGTCCGGCGAGGCGCCCGCCGCGCCGGCAAGGTCGGCGTCGCGGGTTGCGGTGTGGGGGGATACGATGAGTGAGGCCTGTGCCTGGGTGGCTGCAAGAGCGAGCAGCGCACCGGCCAATGGGCCGAAGGCGCGAGTGACGGGCCTTGCCATGGGATATCTCCGTTGTGACACGAGCGCCGACCGTTGCGGCCAGCGGCTTCGCATTGGTTGCTTGGTGGTTCGGTTCGGATTGCGGTGATTGCGCGCTAGACGTTCAGGCGCTGGATCCATTGCGCGATGGCTTCGCCGATCGTGTCGGGGGCGTCTTCCTGGACGAAGTGCACACCGGGGACGGTGATCTCCTCCTGGTTCGGCCAGCTGCGACAGAAGCTCCTGGCTTCCCCCGTCACGATCGCTCCCGGGTCGGCGTTGATGAAGAGTTTGGGCACCTGGCTGGCCGCCAGCCAGTCACCGTACTGCTCGACCAGGCGGATGACGTCGGCGGGCTCACCGGCAATGGGCAGTTCGCGCGGCCACGTCAACGTCGGACGGCGATCCTCACCCGGCGCCGAGAAAGGTTGGCGATAGACCGCCATTTCCTCTTCCGTGAGATCGCGGAGGATCGCGTTGGGGAGGATGCCCTCGATGAAGAGGTTCTGGTCCAGGATCATGCTGTCTCCTTCCGGGCCGCGCAGGGCCTGGAAGGTTTCGCGGAAGGCCCCCGGGAACTCTTCCCAGGTCAGCGGCTTGACGATGGCCTCCATGTACACGATGCCTCGCACCCGGCTGGGGTTACGCCGGGCCCAGTCGAAGCCCAGCGCCGACCCCCAGTCGTGCAGGACAAGGATCACCGGTTCATCGGGGAGGACCTGATCCATGAAGGCGTCGATGAAGGCGCGGTGCTCCACGAAGCGGTACCGGCCCGGGTCGTCGCCAGGCCGCTTGTCGGAGTCGCCCATGCCGATCAGGTCGGGCGCGATGCAGCGGCCCAGGCCGCTCAGGTGCGGAATGATGTTCCGCCACAGATAGGAAGACGTCGGGTTGCCGTGCTGCAACCAGATGGGATGGCCTTGCCCGCTTTCAACATAGGCCATGGACAGGTCATTGACGGTGACCCGCTTCTTCAACAGGCGTTCTGACGACATGCTCCCCCCTTGTCGATGCATCGATTCAGCTGCCGAACGCATGGCCAGGAGCCACTTCTTTCGCTTCGACGCGCATGCGATGGCAGGGCGAGGAGCATGCTGGCTGCGCAGGCCTCGCGCCCCTTCCGAAAGAGAGGGGCGCCCCGCAACACGGCTCCGCCTGAGACGCGATGGCCGACTGCGCTGGAGGCCAAGCGCATGCGGGGGCGCGGCACGCGCTACTACCCCATTTCGATGGCGCTTCCGCCCACGGCCTGACCGCCGTCGCTGACCATAAGCGCGCCCGTGACGTTGCGACCCGCTTCCGAACACAGGTAGACCGCGAGATCGGCGATGTCGCCGGTCTCGCCGTAGCGCCGCAGCGGGATGGTCGCGGTCAGCCGCGCCTCTGCTTCCGGGGTCGGCGTCAGTCGCGCCATGCCTTCGGTGTCACCGATCGGCCCCGGTGCGATGGAATTGACGCGGATGCCTTCCGGCCCCCACTCCAGCGCCAGGCAGCGCATCATCTGGTCGATACCCGCCTTGGCGGCGCAGGCATGCACCTGCTGGCGCGCCGGCATGAAGGACTGCAGCGCCGAGATGGTCAGAGCCGCGGCACCCGGCCGGCGCAGATGCGGGTAAGCCGCCCGCAGGACATTGAAGCTGCCCACCAGATCGATATCGATGACGGTGCGAAAGCCCTTCGACGACAGCTCCGCCGCGGGCGCAAGAAAGTTGCCCGCAGCCCCCGAGACGACGATGTCGATGGCGCCATTCGCCGACTCGCAGGCCGCCATCGCGTTCTCGACCGCCTCGTAGTCGCGCACATCGGCGGCTTGGCCGCTCGCATCGGCGCCCAGCGCGGCCACGGCCGCATCGACCTTGTCCTGCGAGCGGCTGATGATGAAGACCTTTGCGCCCAGTTCCGTGAAGCGCTTGGCGATCGCTAGATTGATGCCGCTGGTCGCGCCGGCGAGAAAGGCATTCTTGCCGGCCAGGAGATCGTCGCGGTAGATGCTGCTCATCGCGGCTGCATCCGGATACCACCATCGACGCGGATGGTCTCGCCGTTGACGTAGGCGTTCTCGACGATGGACTGCGCCATCTGCGCAATCTCCTCCGGCCGGCCCAGGCGCTGCGGGTTCAGCACCTGCTGCGACAGGGCATCGACGACCTTCTCGCCCAGTGCTTCGAAGAGCGGCGTGTAGATCAAGCCCGGCGCGATGGTGTTGACGCGGATGTCCAGCTGGGCGAGATCGCGCGCGATGGGCAGCGTCATGCCAACGATGCCGCCCTTGGAAGCCGAATAGGCGGCCTGACCGATCTGGCCTTCGTAGGCCGCCACCGAGGCCGTGTTGATAATGACGCCGCGCTCGCCTTCAACCGGCTCGTTGTTGGCCATCTGCTCGGCCGCCAAGCGCAGAACATTGAAGGTGCCAACCAGATTGATCTGGATGACCTTGTTGAACTGGTCCAGCGGGAAGGGGCCTTCCTTGCCCAGGGTCTTGGCCGCGTGCGCGATACCGGCGAAGTTGAGGCAGACATGAATGGCGCCGAAGGCCTCCATGGCCTTGGCGATGCCGGCCTGCACCGAAGCTTCGTCGGTGACGTTGACCTCGGCGAAGACGGCCTTGTCACCCAGCTCCTTGGCCAGCGCTTCGCCGGCCTCGGCATTCATGTCGAAGATGGCCACGCGCGCGCCGCGCTCGTGGAAGTACTCGACGTTGGCGCGGCCGATGCCGGAAACACCGCCGGTGATGACGAAGACGCGATCGTTGATCTGCATGAGGCAATCCCTGGATGGTTGGAAGGCGGCGCGACGGGGTGCGCGTCGCCGGGACGGTCGCCCATTCTGCGGATGGGCCGGCACGGCCCCACAAACTTTCGTTCGGGCTCCGGCAAGTCGAAAGTCTGGCGGTGCCCTGCGGCCCGTCACCTATCGTGTCGTCCTCGCCATTCGGAGAATCCTCTTGCCACTACGCCAAGCCGACAAGCTGTTCAGCGACACCTTCCTGCCGGAAGAAACCCTGGCGGTCCGCCGCGAAGCGCGCGCCTTCGCGGACGAGGTGCTGGCGCCAGCAGCCCACCGCCTGAACTGCACCCCGGAATCCGCCGACTCCTTCCCGCGCGCCGAGTTCGAGGCGATGGCCCGCGCCGGGCTCTACGAGATCCCCTATCCCACCGAGGTCGGCGGTCGCGGCCTGGCGCACCCGACCCTCGCCACCGTCACAGTGCTGGAAGAACTGGGCTACTACGCGCGCGGCTTCGCCTCGGCGCTGTACGACGGTCAGGCGATCCTGGTGGGCAAGACCCTCGAGAATGCGCAGGAGCCGCTGCGCAGCCACTATCTGCCGCGGCTGATGCGCGGCGAGCTTGTCGGCTGCTTCGCGACCAGCGAGCCGGAGGCGAGCACGGATCTCTCCGTGGATTCGCTGCAGACCGTGGCCGAGAAGGTCGACGGCGGCTGGCGCATCAACGGCACCAAGCGCTGGATCACCAACTCGCCGGCCGGCGACATCATCCTGGTGCTCTGCCGCACCGGTGACAGCCTCAGCATGCTGCTCGCCGACATGCACGACCCCGGCGTCCACGTCTCGGCGCCCGACCTGAAGATGGGCAATCACGCGCAGCTGACCGCGGACGTGCGCTTCGAGAATGTCTTCGTGCCCGACGATCACCTCGTCGGCAGCGAGCGTGGCGGCATGCGCGCGGCCGTCGGCGCGCTGGTGCTGGGCCGCATCGGCATCGGTACCGTCGGCGTCGCCATGGCACAGGCGGCCTTCGACTACGCCACCGATTACATGAGCCGAAGAAAGGTCTTCGGCCGCGAACTGGCACGCTTCCAGCACTGGCAGTACCGTTTCGCCGAGCACGCGCTGCAGATCGAAAGCGCGCGCAATCTCTACCAGAAGGCGGCGCTGCGCTTCGACCGCGAGGGCAGCGCCGAGCCGGAGGCCCCCATGGCCAAGATCGCCGGCTCGCGGCTCGCCGTCGACGTCGCGCGCGACGCCATCCAGGTCTGCGGCGCCTACGGCTTCGTGCGGCATCTTTCGGGGCCGGACGAGGACTACCCGCTGGAGTCGATCTACCGCGACGCCAAGATCGGCGAGATCTACGAGGGAGCCAACGAGATCCAGAGCTGGGTGATTGCGCGCCGCATCTTCGGCCGCGAGATGACGGGCTGACTGACCCTGCAACACCGAACGACAACGACAGGAACGCCATGCTGAGCGAAGAGCAACAGATGATCCAGGAAGCCGCGCAACGGCTGTCGCGCGAGCTGCTGGCGCCCGGTGCCGCCGCGCGCGAAGCCGCGGGCGCGATCGAGCGCGACGTGATCGAAGGTTTGGCCGAAATGGGACTGCTCGGCATGACGGTGGCCAGCGACTACGACGGCGCGGGCGCCGACTACGTCGCCTATGCGCTGGCATTGATGGCGATCGCGGAAGGCGACGGCGCGGTATCGACCATGATGAGCGTCCACAACGCGCCCTTCTGCGAGATCCTGGAACGCTACGGCAGCGAGCAGCAGAAGCAGGCCGTGCTCAAGCCTGCTGCGCGTGGCGCGTTCATCGGCGCCTTCGGACTGACCGAAGCGCAGGCCGGCTCCGATGCCAGCGCGCTGCGCACACGTGCCACCCGCGACGGTGATGCCTGGATCCTCGACGGCAGCAAGCAGTTCATCACCAGCGGGCGCATTGCCGGCCAGATCATCGTCTTCGCGGTTACCGCACCCGAAAACCCCAAGAAAGGCATCTCGGCCTTTCTGGTACCAACCGACACGCCCGGCTTCGAGGTTGCCAAGGTCGAGGACAAGATGGGCCAGAAGGCCTCGGATACCTGCAGCCTGCGCTTCGAGGCGCTGCGCCTGCCAGCTGAAGCGCTGATCGGCGAGCCTGGGCAGGGCTACCGCATCGCGCTGTCGGCGCTGGAGTCCGGCCGCATCGGCATCGCGGCCCAGAGTGTGGGCATGGCCAAGGCGGCGCTGGACGCCGCCATCGCCTACGCCGGCGAGCGCGCTGCCTTCGGCACGCCGTTGCTCGCGCATCAGGCCGTGTCCTTCCGCCTCGTGGACGCGCGTACGGAACTGGAAGCCGCACGCCAGCTGGTGCTGTCGGCCGCGCGCATGAAGGACGCCGGCGTGCCCTGTCTGGAGCAGGCCTGCATGGCCAAGCTCTTCGCTTCCGAAGTTGCCGAGCGCGTCTGCTCGGCGGCGCTGCAGACCTTCGGCGGCTACGGCTATGTCAGCGACTTCCCGGTCGAGCGCATTGCCCGTGACGTGCGCGTCTGCCAGATCTACGAAGGCACCTCGGACATCCAGAAGATCATCATCGGCCGCGGCCTCACGGCTGCCTGAGGCGCAGGCAGCGACTGCCCAGCCTTTGGTCGGGGTCGCGTCGGTCCCCGCGAGTCCACCTTGAGCGTCTACAAGTTCGGAGGAAGACCATGAACACGTTCAGCGAATCAGCCACGCGCCCGCGCCTGCCGGAAGGCCGCAACTTCATCGCCGGAGAGTGGGACGACGACAAGGGGGCGGAGCGCATCACCGTCACCGACCCCGCTAGCGAAACCGTACTGGGCGAGATTTCCTGCAGCAGCGCAGCGACCGTGGACAAAGCCGTACGTGCGGCGCGCAAGGCCTTCAACGATCCGGCATGGTGCGATCTCCCTCCGATGGGGCGCGAGGCCCTGCTGCACCGCCTGGCAGCGCTCGTCGAGGAGCATGCCGATGAGCTGGCCACCATCGAGTCCCTCGACAACGGCAAGCCCATCGCCTTCTCGAGCACGCTGGATGTACCGCTGTCGGCCCAGTGGCTGCACTACTTCGCGGGCTGGCCGAGCAAGCTCTCAGGCCGCAGCATGCATCCGGCGGTGCAGCCCACTG
The DNA here is from genome assembly GCF_023145115.1 of Algiphilus sp. NCBI lineage: Bacteria > Pseudomonadati > Pseudomonadota > Gammaproteobacteria > Nevskiales > Algiphilaceae > Algiphilus > Algiphilus sp. Next base: position 102,414 of record NZ_JAGLEJ010000037.1, on the reverse strand, counting down.
GTAGCCATCACGCCTACACGCTGCGCCAGCCAATCGGCGTCGTGGGCGCCATCGTGCCGTGGAACTTCCCGCTGGTACTGGCGATCTGGAAGCTCGCACCCGCACTCGCCGCCGGGAACACGGTGGTGATCAAGCCGGCGGAGCAGACGCCTTACTCGCTGCTGAAGCTGGCGGAGCTGATCGAAGCCGCCGGCTTTCCGCCGGGGGTCGTGAACGTCGTTCTCGGCGACGGCCGCACCACCGGCCAGGCCATCGTCGATCATCCGGGCGTCGACAAGATCAGCTTCACCGGCTCCACCGCTGTCGGCAAGCATCTGCTAAGCAGTGCGGCGAAGGACCTCAAGCGCGTGACGCTGGAGCTCGGCGGCAAATCGCCCACCGTCATCCTGCCCGACGCCGATCTGGAGACGGCCATTCCGGGGGCCGCGCAGGCCGTCTTCGTCAACTCGGGACAGATCTGCTTCGCGGGCACGCGCCTCTTCGCACCGCGCAAACACTTCGACCGGATTCTCGAGGGCGTGGCCGAGGCCGCCAAGAGCTTCCCCGTCGGCGCCGGCCTCGACCCCAACAGCATGCTCGGACCCGTCGTCAGCCAGCAGCAGATGGACAGCATCCTCGGCAAGGTCGAGGCCGGCGTGAAAGCCGGCGCCAGCACCTTCTGCGGCGGCGGGCGCCTCGACCGCGAGGGCTACTTCCTGGAGCCCACGATCCTGGTAACCGACGACGCGCAGAACCCCGCCTACCGCGAAGAGATCTTCGGGCCGGTGCTGACAGCCACGCGCTACGACGAGCTCGACGACATCATCGCCATGGCCAACGATTCCGAGTACGGGCTCTCGGCCAATCTCTACACGTCGCATTTCGGGCTTGCCCACCGTCTCGCCGCGCAGCTGCAGGCCGGCACGGTCTGGATCAACACCCAGCTGTCGCCGGACCCGCACATCCCCTTCGGCGGCTTCAAGCAGTCCGGCTGGGGCCGCGAGAACGGCGAAGACGTCTTCGCTCACTACACCGAAACCAAGTCGGTCATCGCCAGCCTGGCCTGAACACGGGACGGGGCGCGGTCGCGACACCGGCTCAGAGGAGGAGGAAATGGTCATGCAGTTCACTCAGGGTCTCCACCGCGCCCGGCAGCAACAGCCGGAAGCCATCGCCACCATCTGCAACGGGCGCCAGCGCAGCTTCCAGGAGCTCCACGAGCGCGTGGCGCGACTGGCGGGCGCGCTGCGGGCGCGCGGCATAGTACGCGGCGACACCATCGCCATCCTGGCGCTGAACTCGGATCGGCACCTCGAGTTCTACCTCGCCGGAGCGTGGCTGGGTGCCCGCGTCAATCCGATCAACTTCCGCTGGAGCGCGGCGGAGATCGTCTACGCGCTTCAGGACTCCGGCTCGGTGGCGCTCTTCATCGACGACACCTTTCTCCCCCATCTGGAGACGGTCCAGACCGAGTGCCGCGATCTGCGCTTCTACGTGCACTGCGGTGACGGCGATTGCCCGCCGGATCTGCTCTCGCACGACGCCCTGATCGCAGACGGTGAAGCAGTCGACGACGTCAACGCCGGCGGCGACGAGATCTTCGGTGTCTTCTACACCGGCGGCACCACGGGCAAGCCCAAGGGCGTGCTGCTGTCACACCTCAATATCTGCAGCGCGGCGCTGGATCTGCTCGCCGAAGGCGCGTTCCCGGAAGACGCCGTCGGCCTGCACGCGGCCCCGATGTTCCATCTGGCCGATATGATGCAGGTCACCTGCCTGCTGCTGCGCGGCGGCACGCACATCATGCTGCCGGCCTTCCGGCCCGACGCCGTGCTTGAACTCGTCCGCGCGCACCGCGTCACCGACCTGCTGCTGGTGCCGGCGATGCTGCAGGCGCTGGTCGACAGCCCGGATTGTGCCAAGGCCGATACCTCCAGTGTGCAGCGCATCTATTACGGCGCTTCACCGGCGGCCGAGGCGCTGCTCGACCGCGTGATGACGAGTATTCCCACAGCGTCCTTGACTCAGGTCTACGGCATGACCGAGATGTCGGCGATCATCACCGTGCTGCCACCGGCCATGCATCTGCCGGATAAGCGACACCTCGGTCGCTTGCGCTCGGGGGGCCGGGGCACCTACCACGTGCAGGTCCGGGTCGTGGACAGCGAGGGACGGGAATGCCCGCGCGGCGAAGTCGGCGAGGTCATCGTCACCGGACCGACCGTCATGCACGGCTATCTCAACAAACCCGAGGCCACGGCAGAAGCGGTGCGCGATGGCTGGATGCATACCGGCGATCTGGGCTACATGGACGGCGGCGGCTATGTCTTCATCGTCGACCGTGCCAAGGATATGATCATTTCCGGTGGCGAGAACATCTACTCCGTCGAAGTCGAGAATGCCGTTGCCAGCCACCCCGCCGTGGCCGCCTGCGCCGTCTACGGCGTGCCCAGCGACGAATGGGGCGAATCGGTTCACGTCAGCGTCGTGCTCAAGTCCGAACAGAGTCTCGACATCGACGCGCTGCGGGCGCACTGCCGCGAGCGCATCGCCGGTTACAAGGTGCCACGCAGCATGGACACCCTCGACGCGCTGCCGATCTCGGGGGCCGGTAAGGTGCTTAAGAACCAGCTCCGCAAGGCGCGCTGGGAACACCGCGAGCGGGCGGTGAACTGAGCGCATACCTCCGACGCCAACAATATCGGCCGCGGGCAGACGCCGCAGCTCCGCATACTCGACACAGGACCCTCCATGGATGAAGCCCGCGTTCTACCCCAATCCCGCATGAGCACCCGCGTTAGCGACATGCTCGGCATCGACTATCCCATCATCCAGGGCGGCATGATGTGGGTGGGGCGCGCCGAGATGGCCGCCGCGGTCTCGAATGCGGGCGGCCTGGGCATCGTCACTGCCTTGACCCAGCCCACGCCGGAGGACCTGCGCGCGGAGATCGCCCGCTGCCGGGAGATGACCGACAAGCCCTTCGGCGTCAATCTGACGATCCTGCCCTCCCAGAATCCGCCGCCCTACGAAGCCTATCTCGACGTCGTGCTCGATTCCGGCGTCAAGATCCTCGAAACCGCAGGCAACAATCCGAAGGAGTTCATCGCCAAGGCCAAGGCCGCCGGCGTCGTCCTCATCCACAAGTGCACCTCGGTGCGCCACGCGCTGTCGGCCGAGCGCCACGGCGTCGACATCGTCTCCATCGACGGCTTCGAGTGCGCCGGCCACCCCGGCGAGGACGGGGTCGGTGGCATGATCCTCTTCGCAGCCGCCGCGCGCCAGGTGAAGATTCCGCTCATCGGTTCAGGCGGCATTGCCGACGGCCGCACCATGGCCGCTGCGCTGGCCCTGGGTGCGGAGGGCGTCAACATGGGAACCCGCTTCTGCGCCACGGTCGAAGCGCCCATCCACGACGACATCAAGCAGAAGCTGGTCGCGGCCAGCGAGCGCGATACCAACCTGATCTTCCGCACGTTGCACAACACCGGCCGGGTTCTGAAGACCGAGGTCTCCCACGAGGTCATCGCCATCGAGAACCGGCCCGGCGGCTGTGCCTTCGAGGATATTCGGCACCTGGTCACCGGCACGAAGGGCCGCGAGGCACTCGAAACGGGCGACGCCGGCAAGGGGCTGATCTGGGCCGGGCAGACGGTCGGGCTGATCGACGACGTGCCCAGCTGCGCGGAGCTGCTGACGCGCATGGTTGCCGACTGTCGCAGCCATCTGAGCCGCGCCGGACAGCTCGCGGCTTGATTCCGCGGTGGCGCGCGGGGGCACGCCCCGCTTACACCGCGGTGTAGCCCCCGTCGAGCGTCAGCTCGGCGCCGGTCATGTAGCGTGAGGCATCCGAGCAGAGGAAACGAACGAGGTCCGCGACATCCTCGGCCTCGGCGAAGCGCCCGACGGGTATCATGCTGCTGATGAACTGCATGGCCTGCTCCTCCGATTCCGCCAGCCCGCCCTCGAGCATCTCCTTGATGCCATTGGCCGCCAGCTGGGTGTTGCCCGGCCCCGGATGCACCGAGTTCACGCGGATACCGGTTCCGGCGCGCGCGAACTCCGTTGCCTGGCACTTCGTCAGCAAGCGCACCGCGCCCTTGCTGGCGCAGTAGGCCGCCTGCGCGAAGCCGGCCACCTGGCCGAAGACCGAGGAGATGTTCGCTACCGAAGCGCCGCCGTTGCTGGCCTTGGCTGCTTTCTCGAGCAGCGGATAGGCTGTCTGCACGCCGATCCAGATGCTGTCGACGTTGACGCGCTGCACCTGCTGATATTCCTCCAGCGAAGTCTGGAGGAAGGGCTTGGTCAGCATGAAGCCGGCGTTGTTGACCAGCGCGTCGAGCTTGCCGAACTCCGCCTCCACCTGAGCGATGACGCGCTGCCAGGCGGCAGCTTCGGCGACGTCATGCTCGGCGTCGAGCACGCGGACGCCCTTGGCACGGCATTCCTCGGCCACGGTCTTGACACCCTCGGCGTCGCGGTCGGTAAGCACCAGATGGGCGCCGTCCGCGGCCAGGGTGTAGGCGCAGTGACGCCCGAAACCGGCGGCAGCACCGGTCACCATGATGATCTTGTCGCGGACCGATGCTTCGGCCATGGTTGTCTCCTTCTGATGAAGCGATGTTGCGTAGCGGTCAGCGGCCAGCGAAGTGCGCCTCGCGACCCTCGAGAAAGGCGCCGACGCCCTCGCGGAAATCGGCACTGGTGGTGGCGTCCCTGAAGGCCTCGCGCTCAGCAGCCAGCTGCGCGTCCAGCGTGCTACCGAATGCGGCGTCGCTGAGCCGCTTCCAGTGGCCGTAGGCGCGTGTCGGCCCGGCCGCCAGGCGAGCTGCCCATTCGGCCGCTGTGGCGTCGAGTTCGTCCTCGGCCACGACGCGGTTGATGAGGCCGGCCTCGTGTGCAGCGCGTGCGTCCCAGATATCACCCAGCAGCATCAACTCGCTGGCGCGGCGCGCGCCCATGAGGCGCGGCAGGAAGTAGCTGCCGCCGCAGTCCGGCGCCGCGGCAATGCGATCGTAGGCGCAGACGAAGCGCGTGCCCTCGGCGGCCAGGACCAGATCGGCTGCAGCCATGAGGCTCAGGCCGGCACCAGCCACCGCGCCGTGCACCACCGCCAGCACAGGCGCGTCGATACGCCGCAGCGTGCGCACCACCGGTTCGAGCCCATCAAGCAGGGCGTCCAGCGTCTCGCCGGCGCGGTCGAAATCCGCCGCGAAGGCCTGCAGATCGCCGCCGGCCACGAAGGCACGGCCGGCGCCGCGCAGCACCACGCAGCGCAGCCCGCTCTGCTCGGTCAGCGAGACAACCGCCGCATGCAGCGCTTGCGCGGTAACAACGTCAATGGCGTTGCGCACTTCCGGACGCTGGATGGTGATGGTCGCGATGCCGGATGCGGCATCGAAGGCTCCGTCGACGGGTGCGGTCATGAAGGACTCCGGCAGGTTGTCATCGAAGTCTCGCCGCAGCGACGCGCCGTCCCCCCCGACTTTGGGCGGGGCACGGCGCGCACCAGGGCCTTGCATCTACCACCGGGCCGACAGTGCGTGGCGCACTTGCAAGGCGCGTTGCGGTACGCCGCGCCGCCCGCGTGCATGCTGCGGGGACTGCCTTCGCCCCCGCGCTCAGCCGGTGGGAAGAAACTTGTCAGCGTGAATACGATCCGGGTCGACGCCACGCTCTATCAACAACGCCTCGACAGCCTGGACCATGGGCAGCGCGCCGCAGACGAAGGCTGCGGTCTTGCTGAAATCGATGCCGAAGCCCTCGTCCTTCAGCGGCTCGGTGATCAGCCCGCGCGGGCCGTCCCAGTCCGAGCCCGCTGGTTCGTCGGAAAGGACCGTGACGACGCGCACCCGATCCGGCGCCTGCGCCACCAGCGCGTCCAGCCAGGGTTCGGCGAAGCGGTCGGCCTGCGTGCGCGCGCCGAAGAGGATCGTGAAGCGCGCCTTGTCGGAACGGGCGAGGCGATCGGCGACGATGGACAACACCGGCGCCAGGCCCGTGCCGCCGGCCACGCAGAGGCCGTCGCGATCGAGATCGTCGTCGTGCACGCCCATGACGCCGAAGGGCCCTTCAATCCAGATCTTGGTGCCGACGCGGTTCTCGTTGAAGAGCCACTCCGAGAAAGCGCCGCCCGGAAGCCGCTTGACCATGAAGCCGAGCTCGGTCGCGCCTTCCTCACCCGGCGGCGGATCGTAGATGGAATAGCTGCGCCGCACGAAGGAGCCGGACTCGGCCAGCGAGCAGTACTGCCCCGCCTCGAAGGAAAGCGGCTCGTCCAGGCGCAGACGCAGATCGACGACTTCGCCGGGGAGTTGCCGCCAGCCGACGACCTGCGAAGCTACGGTCTTGACGGAGGGCGGCTTGTGGTTACCGATCTTGACTTCGATTTCGAGGTCCGAATGCACCTTGGACTGGCAGGCGAGGATGTAGCCCGCTTCCAGCTCGGCATTGGTCAGCGGCGACAGAGCGAAGTCGATCATCGGCCGAATCTTTCCGGAGATCAGCTTCGTCTTGCAGCTGCCACAGACGCCGACGCGGCAGTTGTGCGGGTAGTCGATGCCCTGCCCCAGAGCCGAGAGCAGAAGCAGCTCGTTCCGGCCGACGTTGAAGCTGTGCTGCAGCTCGCCGCGATGGACGGCGCGTACCCGGCAGCCGCTCGACTGCCGGGCCGTCTTCGATGATGCCGTCCTGGCATCGGTGGTGCTTGCCATGGCGCGGTCGCGTCAGGCCGCTGCCGGCCAGCCGTGGCCGTAGTCGCCCACACCCTTGCTCGGCTGGTAGTCCGGCGGGTTCAGGTCGTGCCAGCCGGCACGGGCGTTCTCGCGCCACGCGATTTCGCGCTCCTGCTGGGTGGCGTAGTGGTCATCCCAGTGCTTGAGCAGCGGCTTGATGGCCATGAACCACAGCGGCGGCACAAAGGCCAACAGCACGCACATCAGGAACTGCGGCTGCTTGGGCCCGTCGCGATCCGGCTCCAGCTCGTAGAAGGGCTTGTAGCTGTCGTCGTGATGGCCGGCGTGGTTGGTGATCTCCAGCGCCAGGATGCGCACGAAGGGCGTCAGATGGTTCCAGGTGTGATGATTCTTGAAGCGCCCCGGCGTGGCCGAGATCAGGCCGTAGTGATTGCAATAGTTGAAGACCTCGAGAAACATGCGCGGCCCCAGAAGGCAGGTCAGGATGGCCAGCGCCGCGCCGGTGAAGCCGCCCGCGAGCCCCAACACGCCGGTGAAGGCCGCGAGCGTGCCCGCCTTCTTCACCCAGCCGTTGCGCGGGTCGTACCACTTGCGACCGCGCTTTTCCCAGAGCTGCTTCTCCAGGTGATAGGACTCGGCCCACTGCTTGGGGAAGGTACGCAGGATATGGCCGTAGACCGTGTCGCCACGCCGGGCGTAATCCGGATCGTTGGGCGTGGCGACATGCAGATGGTGCGTCACCACATGCGTGATCTCGCGCCACGGGTCGAAGATCGCAACCTGTGCCGTACGGCCCAGAAAGCGCAGCAGCCGGTTCTCGCGGTGGAACATCTCGTGCACCGTGGGGGCGGTAACCACGAAGCCCACGATCATCATGCTCACGAAGGCGCCGACGGCGGCGGAGGTCGTGGCGAAGTGCCCCTGTCCGACGAGCCAAGCATAGAAAACGATCATCAGCACGCCCATCACCATCGTGCTCGCGGTGATGAGGTCGTAAAGCCAGTAGTGGCTCGATGTCCGCATGCGGTAATCATTCTCCAGGAAGGCGTCGAAGAAGAGCACCGCCAGCAACACGCCCAGCCCCAGCCAGGCGTAGTTGCCGCCGAGCCACATGCCGTAGCCGTGAAGGCCGAGGATCGCGGGCGACAGCAGATACTTGATGTGGTCGGTCATGTCTCGCTCCAGGCCCGGTTTCGGCGCGGGCCGTTCGGAATGTCGAGACCGAGAGTGCGTGCGCGCACCGGTCGCTTCCCCAACCCTTAGTTTGGTCGTCGGGGCTGCCGGTCACGGCGGGCGCTGCCGGGTCGGCCCGCTAGCGCGTCAGCAGATTCAGCGCACGCGCCTTGGCCACCGCCGCCGAGCGACTGGACACCCCGAGCTTGGCGTAGAGGTTGTACAGATGCCACTTGACCGTGGAGACCGACACCGAGAGGCGGTCGGCGAGCTGCTGGTTCGACAGACCGGCCTCGATCAGCGCCAACAGTTCCATCTCGCGCGCGGTCGGGCTTTCGAGCAACTGGGTCTCGACATCCAGGGATTCGAGCTGCTCGGCCAGCGCGCTGTTGGCGCTGGGCAGGCGCTCGCAGATCCGGGCGAAGAACTGCCACTCGTCATTCTGGGTGAAGCCCCAGCTCTGCGGCTTGGTCTCGTTGACGAGACCGGCTACCAGCTCGATGCGGTCGAGGAAGGGACGCATGATGCGACGCTTGGCCGCCAGATGGATCGCGCGGGTGAGATGACTGGCCGCAGGCGAGGGATTGTGCGACCAGATCGCGATATGCATCTGGATCAGCTCGAGCTCCACGAGCTGCCCCCAGCGCGCCCCGTCGCGGGCCAGCTTGGCGAGCTCGCGCGCCTGCGTCTCGGCCTGGCGCAAGTGGCTTTCGTGGAGCAGCAGCTCGAGCTCGGTCATCGCGTACAGGACACGCCCGCGCGCGTTGACGAGCAACGCTTCCGGTGGCTTGCGGCCTTCCCCGTTGACGCCGAGACCGATCTTCATGGCTTCCAGGCGGGCATCCTCGCGCCGTCCGAGCCGCAACAGCCGCTGCACCAGATAGCAGGAAAGCATGGGTGCCAGCCGTGGTGGATAGCCGGCGGCGATCTCGCGCAGCTCCGCGATGGAAATCTGCTGCCCATGGTCGCTACCGCCCCACAGCTTGACGGCGGCCTCGAGGCCCAGAGACGCCGTTTCCAGAATGCCGTGACTGTGCGCCCGCGGCAGGCCGTCGCGCAGCAGCCGCTCGGCAGCGGCGTCATCGCCGCACTCGATCTCGCACAGAGCGGTGGCCAGTGCCAGCGTGCCGGCCATACCCGTGCGCTCGCCGAGCTGCGACCGCGCGCCCTTCAGCACCGCATTCAGGTCCTGGACTGCGTCGACGAACTCGCCCTGCAGGATCCGGGGAAGGTTGGCGAGCACGCCCACCCACGCCTTGCCGTAGTCGCTCTCCGCCTGCTTGATGCTGGCCTGGGCGATGCGGACATAGCCGTTCGCGACGGCGAAATCCAGCTCCGCGGAGGCCTGGATGGACGCCGCGCAGGCGACCGTCGCGACATCGAAGGGGTCGTCGGCTTCGCGTTGTCCCAGCCAGTGGTCAGCCGCCCCGCGGGCGTCGTCGAGGTGATCGGTGTAGGTCCCGATGATGGTCGTCAGGATCCCGATGCGCCGCTGGAGGTCCGCACCGGCCAGGGCCTCGCCGGACTGGGCGGCAATGCGTTCCTTGAAACGCTCCAGCTGCAATCGTGCGTAGTCGTATCGGCGATGGAAGACCAGCGCCCATACGTACCAGAACTCGACCTCCGCGCCGAGTTCGTGACCCGCTTCGCGCAGCTGCTCCACCCATTGGATGTACTTGTGCAGATCGCCGTTGTCCCGGACGAAGCGCGAGGCCACACGGTCAATGAGCGCCGCCGCCTTCGCGCTTTCGCCGGCTGCCAGCAGATACGCCATCGCGTCCGCCAGAGCGCCCTCCTGTTCGCACCATTGCGCCGCGCGCAACCAGATGCCCTTGCGGGTCGCATGGGACAGGGTCCGGCGCGCCTCGTCGACGAGGAACTCGCGGAACAGACCGTGCAGGCGATACCAGCGCTGGTTGCGATCGAGGGGAATGACGAGGAGGTTGCGCCGCACCAGTTCCGCGACGCGCCGGGCGGCCTTGTCGTCGCCGGTTGCGGCTTCGCAGAGTTCTGCCGAGAAACTGCGCAAGCCGGCAATCTTGAGCAGGAAGGTGTGCAGCGACTCGTCGAATACCGTGAGCACCTGCCGGTTCAGCATCGCGGCGAGGTCCTCGTCCGACCCCGAGAAGCGCTCCAGCGTCGCTTCCGGATCGTCGGCCTCGGCAAGGATGATCTGCATCAGCCGTACCGCGGCCGGCCAGCCTTCACTTCGCTGGGCGATCTGATCGACCGCGCCCGGACCGAGACGCGCGCAGAGATCCGGCCCGAGAACGTTCGCGACATCCCCGGCCTTCATGGAAAGCTCGCAGTAGGTGAGCTGCTTGAGCTTGCCCTCGAGCTTGGCGCGGGTGGTATTGAGCGGCGGCTCGTGCGTGCCGCCGAGCACCAGCGAGAACCACGACGGCGTCTGGAAGCCCAGCGCGTCGAGAAGCCGGCCCAGCGTCTCGTCTTCGCAGTAGCTGATGTTGTCGATGAAGAGCACGGCGGAGCGGGACAGCAGGGAGAGGGCTTCGAGCAGCGCCTCCACGCGCCGTTCGACCGGAATGCCACTCTCGTGCAGCGCCACATTGAGGTCGCGCTGGTCGTCGGCGGCAAGCAGCGCGGCCTCCAGGAGCTGGATGACGTCCTCGGTGCTGTGCTTGCGCTCGTCCAGGCTTATCCAGATCGTTTCCAGCCCGACGCCCGCGAGGTGCCGATAGAGTTCGGTGAGGAGCACGGTCTTGCCGTAGCCGGTGGGCGCGGTCACGGTCAGCACGCGCGCCGGCAAGACCGCCGCCTCGAACAACGTCGCCACTTCGGCGGTTCGAACCACCGGAAAAGCGAATTCGGGCGGCTCTCGCCGCCAGGGCGCTGTCGTGCTCACCGTCGTCCTCCGTATGGTTGCGTCTGTCGTATGCGCGCGGCTCGTTGCTTGCCGAGTTTACGCCGTCGAGGCGCCAGCGCAGGGGTTTCGCCGGAGCGCCTCCAGCGCCGTCGGGACCGGCCTCGCCCTGCTGGCGCGCGGCCTGCGGCGAGATGGCAGCGCGCCCGATCCAGCGGCCGGCCCCGACGATAGATTGGGATCGAAGGGAGCCGATTCACAGCAGAATCGGGGCCTCTCGCATCAAAACCGTTAGGGAAAAGGAACATGGACTGGCTACAACTCTGCTTCTGGGTATTCGCCACGATCGCGGCTGGCGGCGTCGGGATGGCGGCGCTCATGGCGACGGGTGTCACGATTCCGGGATGGCTGGGCACGGCCCACGGGATGGCGGCACTCGCCGGTCTCGCACTCCTTTTCGGCGTCAATCTCGGTCTTGGTGAGGCGCTCCCGGCGCTGGCCTGGTGGGCGCTTGTGGTCTTTATCGGGGGCTTCGTCGGCGGAATGCTCTTCTTCCGCGTTCTGATGCCGGGCCGGGCTCCGGTCTGGTTGGCGCTCGGGCACGGTAGCGTTGGGGTCCTTGGCCTCTGCCTGCTCTATCTGGCGACCTTCACGCGCTAAGGTGTGCTGCAGCCGCCGGCGCGGATTCCTGAATGCGGCGCCGCGCTATCCGCGCCGCCGTAGCGCGGGAATGAAGGCCGGCACCCGGCTTCGATATTCCCGGTAGGAATCGCCAATAGCCGAGCGTAAATCCCGCTCTTCGAGCATCAATGAGGCGGTGACGCTGTAGAAGGTCAGCACACTTGCAAACAGCATATGCCCGGCCGTCATATCCGGTGTGGCCCACAGGGCGACGATCAGGCCGCTCTGGATGGGATGGCGCACGTAGCGGTAGGGGCCACGCATGGCGAACGGCGGATCGTCACACCGACCGAATGCCTGCTTCAGACCGTGAAAATGCAGGGCATCGATACTGAAAATGGACCAGGCGAGAACCAGGAGGCCAGCCGCGAACAGAAGGCGCAGCGCTCCCCGGGCTAGCTCGTGATCGAGCTGCCAAAGCAGAGTCGGCATCGGCTGCCAGGCGAGGCAGAGCAGCGCCAGAAGCGCTCCGCTGACGAAGATGTAGGCGGAACGCTCGATGGCATCCGGCACCAGAAGACGCCACCGGCGCTTGAAAGCCGGTCGCGCCATCAGACTGTGCGGAAGCGCGAAAAGCGCGAGCAGCGCCACGTTATTGACGATCGCGAGCCACGGCATCGGGGGCTCGCCCCGATTGATCCCCACCGGGGTGAAATCGAGCAGGAAGGCGACCAGCAGCACCTGCGATGCCAGACCTACCAATACGCTGGAAACCGCGAAGATCTGTTTCATGGCTCTGTGTGCTGTCTGCTTAGACGGAGGCCTAAGCGCCCGGAGATATTCCTGCCTAGATCTGACCGAGGCGCATGATGGCCTGTTGCGTTAAATATTCGTCGTAGATCGTGGGATCGTTCACGCGCATTCGGTGGTTTCCAGCAACCTTCTGCACCTGCTCCAGCCGGGTGATGCGCTTGCTCTTGAAGTTGTAGACATGCACGTAGGTCCAGGACCAATAGGGGTGCTTGCCATCCATAACCTTGTTTTCGCCATCGTCATACAGGCTGTAGCAACCGTCGAATGACTTGAACGGCTTGCCCTGGAGGTCATAGGAAACCATCGCGATGGGCATCTGATTGCGTGCGTCGAACCAGACACGCTTCTTGGAGATGGGCGCTCGAGTGAAGGCGGTCGGCTCTGCCTCGGCGATGATCGCCTCGGGAACCAACTCGACGACACTGTCGAAGAAGGACTGCCCCTCTGGGCCGCCGTGCAGACCGTGCTCCCAGTTCGGGTGCTGACTGTTCCAGCCGCCGGAAACGCCGGCCAGCATCGGCTGTCGACCGATGATCTTGTAATTACCCCAAGTATGAAGCGGGTCGCCGGCCGCCCAAGCGTCGGAAAGATACAGCGTCGAACCGGGGATCAGCGGCTCGAAGCGCTGATTGGTCGGATACTGCCGAACGCGCCGGAACTCCGGGATGTAGCCGAACAGTTCCGGGAACTCGTGCTGGTCATAAGGCCAGATATTGACGAAGGAAGTGCCTGACTCCGTTGACGGCGACAGGATGATGACCGAGTTGAAGCGCAGCTTGTCCTTGTGCTCTTCCCAGTAGGGTTTGGGATCGACGACCGTGCGCGCGACGGGCATGAGCTCGGCCCACACCGCGTCGTACTCGTAATCGATATGCCCGCTGCTCGAAACATCTTGCTCCTTGACCGCATAGACGCTCGAATCATGGCGCCCCCAGCTCATGGTCAGGCCGGCGAAGAGCTCGAGCGCCGTAGTGGCATCCGGGAATGGGTTGCCCCCGATCCACGGCTCACCATCCTTGGTGACGACGTTCTTCTTGTCGTCGAAGCGCGCTTTCCCACGATTGCTCAGCGTGGCCTCCAGATACTCCCAGGGCCCAAGCTTCATGTAGTCGGTCGTGGTGGGGATCACCTTCAGGCGGCGCCCCATTTCCTTGACCTGCGCGTACTTGGCCGGCTCCATCAGGTCCTTGACGATATCGACGTTATCCGCCGTTATGTAGTCGCCAGTTTTGATCTTTCCCTTCGTGTAGGCGTCGATGGACAGCAGCTCGTCCGGATAGGCCTTGGTGACATCACCGGCCTTGGCGATCACCGACCATAGCGGCGCCAGCACGCCGGAACCCAGCGCCGCGCCCGCGCTCGACTTCATGAAACGTCGTCTGCTCGTATTGATCGCTGCCATAGTTTCACCGCGGTTAAAGAAAGACTCCGGTCCACGGGAAGCAGACCGGAGCAGGTGCCGCCTTGTGATGCGCCGCCCCAACGGACGCACCACCGCAGCCTAGAAGGAGTAGCTCAACCGCACCGCGACCTCGTCCGCGTAGTCGACATTGCTGAAGACCGACTCGCTGCGCTTGCCCCACACGCCACTGTCGACATAGTTGTAGAAGAAGTCGGCCTTGAAGCCACTGCCGATGTTCCACTTCAGCAGGGGCTGGACCAGGATGCCGCCCCTGGCGTCGAAGAGGCTGGTGAACTCGAAGACGAAGGTACGGCCCGGTGTGGGCTGGAAGCCGGCCAGCACGAAGTAGTTGGCGTTGGGGATGCCTTCCGGAATGGTGTTCTCGTCACCACCATAACCATCCAGATTCAAGCCCACCAGATCGCTTTCACTGCGGAACTGGTACTGGAAGACCAGGTAGGCCGCCGGGTACTTCGCCGACCAGCGCGTCCACTTTTCGGCGACGAATGACGCGATGAACTCATCACTCTTGAGATGATCGTTCGACAGGGTCGGGGCGGTGAAGACCCGCTCCGGCGTGTACTGCATCTCCACGTTTAGGATGATCGCGTTCAGGAGACTGTTGTCGCTGGTGGTGACGAACTTACCGCCGAGACCGAAGACTTCTTCTCGGAAATACTCGCGATTGATGTAGCCGCGATAGCCACCGCCGGCGGCATACATGACCGTATCCAGCTGGTTCCTCAGCTCCTCCATACTGTCGGCTTCGCGCAGATACACATCGAAGGCATCAGGGAACTCGTTGAGCATCACGTTCCAGCCTTCGAGCCCGTTCAGCTTGGCCTCGGCCGCATAGGTGAACCACTCGCGCCCGCTGGTGACGCCGCCTGCTTCCGCCACGACGGGGGTCTTTGAAAGGGCCTCGCCGAGGCTCCCGGAATTGCGGCACAGCGCCTGCGGCAGCGGGCCGTTGCGCGGGTTCTGGGAACCTTCACATCCTGGGCTCTTCACGCCGTATAACGTCGCCGCGAGCCCACCGAAGAGATTGTCGGCAACATCCGTCGTGACACCACTACGGGTCCAGCTGAAGGCGCCCAGCGGGTTGTAGCGCGACGCCACCATGGCCTGCCAGCCCCAATTGTTGTAGTCGGCCTTCAGGCGGATGCCGCCGTTGATCTTCTCGTCGAAGTCGCCCCGGAAATAGTCCTCGCGCACGGTGAACTGCGTGGGGATCACGTTGTACGGGGTGTTGGGATTGGACAGGATCGTCGGCTGGAACTTGCCCACGAAGCCATCGAACACCATCCGCCCCCACTGGTAAGTTCCGCGCAGCGAGAGCGTGGGAACGCGCTTGTCGCTGAACTCCTCCTGGGCCCGGTCCAGAATCGAATGACGGCGGAAATCGAGGCCGTTGGGAATATCGAAGGTCTGGAAGGCGATCGACTGGCCCCAGGCGATCTGCTGATTACCGAGGCGCAGGGTCAAGCCGCGGGTGCGGTATTCGAACAACAAGGCCGGGAAGTCGATGTTGTAGTTCTGACCCGAGAACTCCAGCGGATTGATGTTGCGGCCGTTCGGCGCGATGGCCTCCATGTAGTTCGGCTCACCCGCGTAGAGGTTGGGATCGCCGCCGACGATGCCGCTGCCCTGCGCCCCTGACACGCTGCGCGCATCGAAATCGTCGTAGATTCCGGGATCGTAGACACCGCGGACTCGCGCAACGAAGCGCAGCGAGCGGGAGAAGTTGAGCTCCATCTCGCTCTCGATGCGCGTCTGGAGCAGATTCATGTCCGGATCGTCGATCGGCACCTGATCGCCACGGCGGAACGAATCGTTGAAGCCGGGCAACGGAATGGCCCAGTCGTTGCCCTGAGTTTGCGGCAGCCCCGCCAGGCCCGGCGGCACGAAAGCCTGCCGATCAACGGTGACGTCGTTGAAGTAGTTCGTGCCCTGGTTGTTGAAATTCTGTGCAGAAGTGGTTCGTGCGGCCGCGTCGATGCGAATGGCCGTGCTGAGCTTTGCGTCCTCCAATACGCGCGAAAGCGGATAGAAGCCCTGGGCTTGCGCGGTAATGGTGGTGACACTGAGCGCCAGATAGGCAGCCGCGGACACCATGAATTGTCTATTGGTCATGAAACACCCCTCCTCCAGTTGCGAGCTGCGTCCGGCGGCTTAGCCCTGCCTTCCTCGCGCTCGATTAATAAGTCTTATTGCAAAGCGATGATGCGTCCGCTGTGACCGACCGCCAGCATTTCTCTGGCGTCCGGCGCCACTTGGATCGCGCTGTACCAGTTGATATCGAGATCGAGAGCATCCAGGGTCTGCCAGCTCTCGCCGTCGTCCTCACTGAAGATGGCCGAACGCATGCCGACCGCGATGACCGCGCCTTTACCGTCGCTGGCGACCGAGAGCAGGTTGATCTCGGCCAATGGCGTGGACAGCTTCTTCCAGCTGCGACCGGAATCGGTTGTCTTGTACACCGTCCCCGACTGCCCCACCGCGAAACCATTGCCGTCGGCGCGGATCTGGATGTCATTGATGGTGGGTGCGGCGGCGGACACGCCTTCCTGGCCTTCAGCGAGGGTCTCCGCAAAGTTGACGAACTCCCAGCTGTTGCCTCCATCGCCGGAACGCAGCACGTAGGCAAGCTCCCCGGCGATGAGAATGACGCCGTCGTCGAAGACCTCGGCGTCGTACATCGAGGGCTCTGCGGTGGCGCCGGTCGCGTCGGCGGGCACATTCGCCGATGCGGCGAGTTCAGCCCATTCCGGTGCGACGTCATTCCAGTTGCGGCCGCCGTCCGACGAGGCCAGCAGCGTTCCGAAGGCGCCGACGATGATCGCCCGACCGTGCCGGTTCACCGACACATTCAACAGGCGCTCGTCGGTGTCAATCGAGACTTCTTCCCATTCGCCCCCCGGGTCGCGCAACAGCACCAGCCCCTGCTGACCTACCGCAATCGCGCCCCCGTCGTACAGCGCAACGGCCAAGAGCGCGAGCTCCGTGGGCGCCTTTTCTTCCACCCAGGTGTCGCCACCGTCTTCGGTGACCATGACCTGACCGAAACTTCCGACCACGATGCCCTTGTCGCCCAGGAAATCCATGCCGAAGAAACGTTCCTGGCGGACACCTTCGACGAGCACGCGCCCATCCCCTGATATCTCGCCAAGCGCGCCGGAAGGGGCGTTGGCTTCTTCGGCAGGCGAGGCATTCTCCATGCCGTCCTGCGCATAGCTTGTCGGAACCACCGCTGCCGTTAATCCGAGCAGCAGGCCAGACAACGAATTCAAAGCGTTTCTAGAAAATAGGCAAATCATTATTTGTTCCGGAAGGGAAGGTGCGTGCGCGCCCGGCGCACGCACCTTCTGGTCAATACCGACTTCCGCTCTACCTCAAACGCGGCCGAGCGCCTGCTGCGCAGAGGTCGTGAGGTAGCTGTCGTACATGTAGTCCTCGTCCATCTGGAAGTCGCTACGAATTCCAGCAGCCGAAAGCGGGTGATCCACCCGGCTCATGCGCTTGTTCTGGAGGTTGTAGCTCATCACATAGGTCCAGGACCAAGCCGGATGCTTGCCATCGTGGCCTACGACCATCCGGTCTCCATCCTGGTAATAGCCAAAGCCGCTTTCGAAATCCACCCAGGGCTTGCCCTGAAGGTCGAAACGAATGCAGCTCGTGTAAGTCGAGTTGCGCACATCGAAATACGCGTGGCGCTTACTGACGGGAGCGCGTGGATAGCCGATCGGCTTGGATTCCACGACGGCAACATCCGGAATCATGCTGAGTTCAAGGTCGAAGTATTTCGGATTGTCTTCCTGAACCGGCAGCTCCCAGTTGTCGTTCTTCTGCGCAAAGTTCCCGGAGGTTGTTCCGAGCATGGGCTTGCGCTCGACAATCTTGTATTCGCCCCAAGTCCGCATGGGATCGCCGGCAGCCCAGGGGTCGGTCAGGAACCAGGTCGCGCCGGGAATCAGCGGCTCAAAGCGCTGGTTGGCCGGGAACTGGCGCACGCGCCGGAACTGGGGAAGATAGCCGTAGAGGTCCGGAATCTCCCGCTGGTCGTACTTCCAGATACTCAGGAAGGAAGTGCCCTTGACCTCGTCAGAGGTTTCGAAATACACCGTCTGCCGACGAATCTCGTCCTTGTGTCCACGGAAGGCCTTGCCGTCCATGCGGGCCTGCATCTGCAACTCGACCCAGGCGAAATCGTAGGCGTACTGCTGACTGCCATTGCTGTCGAAATCGCGCTGCCGGACAGCGTAGAAGTTCGCGTCGGCGCGCCCCCAGCTCAGCGCCGCATTCGCCTGGATCTCTTCAGCATTCTTCGGATTCGGAAAGGGAAAGCCGCCCTGCCAGGGATTGCCGTCCGGACCGACGACGTTGCCGGTACTGTCGAACTGCGCCAGGTAACCCGACGCCTTGTTTTCCAGCGTCTTCTGCAGGTTCTGGTGGGTGAACATCCGCGTGATGTCGGTTTCCGGCTTACCAATGCGGATGCGCCTGCCATCTTCGCGGATTTGCTGGATGAAAGTCGGGCTCAACAGATGCTCGACATGCTCAAGGTTGTTGGCATCAATGATGTCGCCGACCTTGATCTTGCCCTTGGTTTGCGCCTCGATCGAGAAGGCTTCCTCGGGATAGGCCTTGGTGAGATCCTGCAATCCGGCCTCGCTCGCCCATAGCTTGTCGAGGGGCATCAGGACGCCGGCGCCAAGACCCATTGCCATGTTGTGCATAAGGCGACGACGCGTGTAGTCGACATCGTATTTACGTATCCTCATTTTCCACTCCTCCTAACGCCTCGTGGCGCTTATGACGGATGCTCCAACGGGGCGGGGGCCCGAAGGACTGCTTTATACATCGGGGGTCACGCAGGTCGATGCGCGTCACCGACTTGATCTGTAAAAAGTGACAGATCGACACTTTCCCCGACCATGAGGTCCTCACGGGCGGCGAACTTGGGTTTCAGGAACCACATCAACAGGGGCAGCACGATCAACGCGAGCACCATGTTGATGAGCATGATCACGGAGAGCAGAAGCCCCATATCGGCCGTGAACTTGAGGTCCGACAGGAAATACCAGGGCAGAATGCCGATGACCATGATCGCGGCGGTGAACTGAATCGCCTTGCCGGTCGTCTGGATGGCGTGCTTGATCGCCTTACCCCAGTCCTTATCCTGTGCGGAATATTCCTCACAAATACGGGACAGGAGATAAAAGCCGTAGTCGATGCCGACACCCACACCGAGCACAGCCACCATCACCGAATTGATGTCCAGGCCGATCCCCATGAGATGCATCGCCGCCGTCAGGAAGAAGTTGGAGAGCATCACCGGGACCAGAACAACCACCGCCGCAGTCAAGGACTTATAAGCAAAGCTCGCGATCACGAAGATCGCAACGGCCAGCAGCGCGAGAATCAGCCAGTGATAGCGATCCACTACGGTGTTCATCGCATGCTGCAGGGGGATGGTGCCGGTCATTCGGTCGGCGCTGACGCGCAGGGACTCGCCGTCATACACCGCCGCCTCCTGGTTGCTCACCTCGTCAATCGCCGCCCGGGCGGTGGTGAGCGCGCCATCGACGGTTTCCTGCTTGTTGTCGCGATAGAACAGGGAGATGGTCGAGTTCTGGAACTCGAAATCGCTGACCTGCGAGAAATTCAAGGGGTTCTGCCCGAAGGAGATGGCCATGGCGGCCGCGCCTGTGGCGCCGTCATTGGGATCGAGGGGAAGCCATTTCGGATGCCCACCGGCGTATAGGCGATTGCCCTCTTCCATGAAGTCCGCAAAGGAGCGCGTGTTGCGGGCGGCGAGGCCACCTTCACCCACCCCCTCCTCGGCGAGGCGCTGGATCTTCTTGGAAACCATGTAGGCCTCGGCAGAGCGGGCTGTTCTCGGATCGCTGCCGTCATCCTTGGATTCGAGAATCACCTCCAGGGAATTCACGCCCGGGAAGTGGTTATTCACGGTGCGCACGCCGGTATTGAATTCCGAGTCCTGCCAGAGCAGATTGCTGCCTTCCACCGGATTGCCGACCTCGATCTGCGCCGCCGTATAGATCGCACCGGCGGAGAGGATGACCATCACCATTACGGTAACCGGCGCCTTCTTGCCGGTGACGATGCCGGCGATGCCGGCAAGCGCACTCTGCTGCCATCGATGCACACCCTTGAGCTTGCTCTTGCCCGTGATCTCGTCGACATTGCGGGGCGTCGGCAGATACGACAGCAGGATCGAGATCAGGAAAACGCCGGTCGGGATCAGGAAGAGCGCCCAGAAGCCCGCGAACAGGGCGAAGCGCTGCATCGCGGGAATGGGGGCCAGACCGATGAAGAGAATGCCGAGGGCGTCCGTGATGATGCCGAGAATACTGGGAGCCAGCATGACCCCCATCGTGATCTCCGCGGACTTCTTCTTGTCACCGACTTCACTCAGGATCTCGTAGTAGCGATCCGAAAACTGGACGCAATGGGAGAATGATCGGGCAACGAGCAACAGGGGCACGATCATCAAGAGCGGCTCGATGGGCGCGTTGAGCCAGCCGACCAGGCCGAAGCCCCATATTCCGGAAGTCATGCTCACGACGACCGGGACCACGACGCCGGCCGTGTTCTTCACATAGAGCGCGAGCGCAATGATGAGCAGGAAGACGGTGATCGCGAAGATCAGGTAGGTCTGCTGCTGTAGCTCGTAGACCCAGCCGGTGAGGGCGGGCTGCCCGACCACATGGACTTCGTGATTCTCGTCGGAGGCCTCCTCTGCCAGATCGCGGAGATGCTTGAGGACGACATCGTATTCGAGCTGATCCTCGTAGAAGCCCGCACTCATAAGTGTGGCGGTACCATCCTCTGAAACGAGGTATGTGCGCGATACCGGGGATCGATCGACGCGAACGTGGAAGTCGTCGAGCTCCTCTGGATCTTCTGGCACCTTGTCGCCCATGAGAGGACGCATATTGATGCCGTAAGGCGTCGCCTCCGCGTAGCGCGCCTTCTCCGTGGTGATGGAGAGAATGGTGTCCGGATTCACCCCGGGGATGAGATGGAAGCTCCGCGTGAAATCCCAGACCTTCTGCAGCGTCTCCGGGTTGTACAGCGTCTCCCCGTCGGTACGCTTGATCATCACGACCGCAGTCAGCGGATCACCGAAATTCGGGTGATCCAGAAAGGTCTGCACGAAGGGATCATCCGCCGGCAACAGGTCGGAAAAGATGGTGCGAACTTCAACACGCGCAAGCCCTGCCGCGAATATGATCGTAATAATCACGAACAGAACACTGACCACGGCGCGGTGCGCCATGATCCACTGAGCAATTTTGAAACGGGCTGCGTTCATTATCGGTTCTTTCTAGATTTCAATGGCAATGAATTGCGAGCGGAGACCCCTTCCGCCCTGCTGGGAAAGGCGACTCAATGGCAAGTCGCGGCAGGCAGATTGCTGCCATTGCTTGCGAAGCGAGCCCGTACTGGAGGGGCGCCTGACCACCCCGCTGCCCGGAAGGCGCGCAGCAAGCCGGCCGTCTGCACCTGGCAGAAGCGACGCTCCAGAATTGCTGTTGCTCTGGGGACGCATGGGCCAATGCGCGTGCGACCTTGACCCCATCCGAAAGTCGGGGATCGCGTAGCGCGGCTCCAGAGCTTCGCCACGGACGCCACCTGGCTGCGGCCTGCCCGCTTGCGCCATCCGGTCAGGACGTGGCGAGAAGCACCCGCTTGCCGGGCGCCTTCCACACACCGCAACGAAACCGCGCGCTGGGTGCAGGCTGCCTCCTTGGGGGGATCGCACGGTGGGCGATCCAGCGAGCGCTTTAACGCCGCAGTCACCATGTCTCCTCCCTCATTGATGGCGTAGCGCTCTTGAGGCCACGCTCGTGCTTTTGTCACTGCTGATAGTAGGCACCGCCCTGGGGACGCGGTACTACACAAACGGGTAGTTTTGGCTACCCCGAAGGGGGCAGGCACCGCGACAGGCGCGCCGATAGACCTGAACGCACCGTATCGCCCGGGCGGCTGGAACGGCAGGCATGGCTGCCTGACGGGCCGGCTCATGCCGGCTCCGTGGCACGGGTCGCCCGCCGCTTCGGCGCAGACCGGGCGGCCGACTTCGTGACGGCCGCGCTTCTGCTACTGGCGACGTCCGGAAAGCGGATCATCTCGGCAGCCTTCTCGCCGATCATGATGGTCGGCGCATTGGTGTTGCCGCGCACCACGGTCGGCATGATCGAGGCATCAACCACGCGCAACCCCGCAACACCGTGAACCCGGAGCTGCTCGTCTACGACCGCGTCGCTGTCCCGCCCCATGCGGCAGGTGCCGACGGGGTGATAAACCGTGTCGGCACGCTGCCGGATGGCCGACCGGATCTGCTCGTCGGTTCGGACATGGGCGGTATAGATATCCCTGCCGCGATGCCTGGCCATGGCGGGGGCATTCAGGATCTCCTGCATCCTGCGAAAGCCCTTCACCAATCGCTCGAGATCCTCGTCCTCGGAGAGGAAGGCCGGGTCGATACGCGGGGCAGCCATGGGGTTGGCGCTGTGCAGGCCGACCCGACCCCGACTCTTGGGAGTCAGCAGGCAGACGTGACAGGAGTAGCCATGACCCGAGTGCAGTTTGCGACCGTGATCATCGAGGATGGCAACCGCAAAATGCAGCTGCAGGTCCGGGGCCGCCAGACTCGGATCGCTGCGCAGAAAGCCACCCGCTTCAGCCACATTGCTGGTGAGCTTCCCGGTCCGGAAGCGTCGGTAGGTGCGCAGGGCCTGAAGCATCTGCCAGCCACCCGACAGGGAGATTCCCAAGGGCTCCTTGGAGGGCGACTTCACGGCCGTGACGTAGTCGAGGTGGTCCTGCAGGTTGGCCCCGACACCGGCCAGTTCATGGCAGATCGGGATGCCGTGCTGATCGAGTTCCTCGCGCGGCCCGATGCCCGAGAGCATGAGCAGCTGCGGAGACTGCAACGCACCAGCGCTGACGAGGACTTCTTTGCGTGCACCGACGTGGTGGCTGGCGTCGTCCTTGCGATAACGAACACCGACCGCGCGCTTGCCTTCCATGTCGATGCGCGTGGCGTAGGCCTCCGTGATGATCGTCAGATTCGGGCGATCGGCAACCGGTTCGAGGTAGGCCTTGGCCGCGCTGCAGCGATCGCCCGCCTGCTGTGTCACCTGGAAATAGCCGACGCCCTCCATGTCGGGGCCGTTGAAGTCGCTGACGCGCTTGTGGCCCTGCTCTTCAGCCGCCGCGATGAAGTCATCGCAGATCGCGTGCGGCGAGCGCAAGTCAGCGACATTCAGCGGTCCGCCGACGCCGTGAAACGCGTCAGCGCCGCGCTCCTGGTTCTCCGCGCGCTTGAAGTAGGGCAGCACCTCGTCGAAGGACCAGCCGCTATTGCCAGCCTCCGCCCAGCCGTCGTAGTCGCTGCGGTGGCCACGGATATAGACCATGGCGTTGATCGAGCTGCTTCCGCCCAGAACCTTGCCGCGCGGCTGATAGCCGCGCCGGCCGCCGAGGCCGGCCTGCGGCTCCGTTCTGAAAGCCCAGTTCAGGCTGGGCGAACGCAGAAGGGCAGCCATGCCCAACGGAATCCTCACGAAGGGACTCTTGTCAGCCGGTCCGGCCTCGAGCAGGCAGACGGTGGTCTCGGGGTCCTCGGAAAGCCGGTTCGCCAACACGCAACCGGCCGATCCTCCACCAATAATGATGTAGTCGTACATATATGCCTCCTCTGGCTGGTCGATACGTGCTTATGCCGCGCTAGATGCGCGATCTCGTCCTGACAGCACGATCGTCACGATTGATTCGATGCACGAACGGGCAGGCGTCGCCCGCCGCTCTCCCTCTCAGAAGCGTTTCAACTCAACGCGCAACCTCCACCATGTCGAAATCGGACTTGGGCGCCGAGCAATCCGGACACATCCAGTCGTCGGGAACATCGTCCCAAGCCGTGCCTGGCGGTATCCCGTCCTCGGGCAAACCGACGGCCTCGTCGTAGATGAAGCCGCATACAGCGCATTGCCATTTCCGGCTCGCCGTCATCTAGCGCACCAGCGGGCGGCGCCGAGCAGGGAAGATCCGTCGATCATGAGGCGGACCGGGCCTCCCCCTTCGCCTCGCCTTGCGTGAGCGCGACGAAATCGGGCTTGTCGCGCACCGCGCAGTCGGGACAGAACCAGTCCTGGGGAATCGCGCTCCATGGCGTCCCCGGCGGGAAGCCCTCCCGCTCATCGCCTTCGGCTTCATCATAGATGTACCCGCAGCCGGGGCATTGATACTGCATTGCGGACATCAGGACCTCCTGGACGGGACCGGGCACAACATCGCCGATGTTTCAGCGCGGCTGATCTGCGCCACCGACACCGCAGGTTCTTCGCTGCAGGCTCCCGGTGGCGGGGTGAGGTCGCGCTATTGAGTAATACGCAAGCTATGAAGCAGGTGGCTATTAAACGTCAGACGCTGCGTCTGGGACGCCCAACTAAAGGAGGGGATCGAAGCTCAGGAGCGAACGTCGGCTCAAAGAGCTACACCAAGCCAGGGCACACGAGCGGCGCCTCGGCGCCATCAAGCGGACCTAAGGAAACTCTGATCAATCGCCCCGATCTGGGATGATGCCGGGGCACGGAGACGATGGTGAGCCAGTCGATGAAGCAGCGGACGTTCGCGGATCT
The DNA here is from genome assembly GCF_023145115.1 of Algiphilus sp. Taxonomy (NCBI): domain Bacteria; kingdom Pseudomonadati; phylum Pseudomonadota; class Gammaproteobacteria; order Nevskiales; family Algiphilaceae; genus Algiphilus; species Algiphilus sp. The sequence continues at coordinate 78,240 of NZ_JAGLEJ010000037.1, read as the reverse complement.
TGAGCAGGCGCACAAGAAGAAGGTGACGCGCCGCGAGAAGTTTCTGGCGGAGATGGATGCGGTTATTCCGTGGTCGCGCCTGGAGGCGTTGATTGCGCCGCACTACCCGAAGCCCAAGGCGGGCAAGCCGGGGCGCCGGCCGCTGTCGCTGGCCACCAAGCTGCGCATCTACTGCCTGCAGCAGTTCTACGGGCTGTCGGATCCAGGCGCCGAAGAGGCGCTTTACGACTCCGATGCCATGCGCCGCTTTGCCGGCATCACGCTGACGGATGAGGCGGTGCCTGACGAGAGCACGATCCTGCAGTTCCGGCGGCTGTTGGAGCGGCACGGGCTGGCCGAGCAGATCTTTGCCGAGGTCAATGCCCACCTGCGCGAGCGGGGCCTGATGCTGCGCGAAGGCACGCTGGTGGACGCCACGCTGATCCACGCGCCCAGCTCGACGAAGAACCAGAGCGGTACGCGGGATCCCGACATGAGTCAGACGCGCAAGGGCAACCAGTGGTACTTCGGCTGCAAGGCGCATATCGGCGCCGATGCCCACAGTGGCCTCGTGCACACCGTTATCGGCACAACGGCCAAAGTCGCCGACATCACCCAGACCGAAGCCCTGCTGCACGGCGAAGAACGCATCGTGCTGGGCGATGCCGGCTATCGACGCACGGGCCGCAGCCTGGATGCCCCGGCGCCCGATAGTGGACCGCGCATCGTCACGCCTTACGTGCGCAGTGCCGGCAAGGCGCTGCTGGAATGGCAGCGCGCCGCCAACCGACGTCTGGCGTCTCTGAGAGCCCGGGTCGAGCATCCGTTTCGGATTGTCAAATGCCAGTTCGGCTACACCAAGGTCCGCTATCGCGGCCTGACCAAGAACACCGCGCACCTGCACAGCCTGTTTGCCATGGCCAACCTCGTGGCGGCCCGAAGACAGCTGCTGGCGGCAGGATAGGTGCGTCCAATGACAACGAAATCGGGCTTCTGCAGAGGCTGAAGCCCCCGAAACAGCCTTCATTTCACCCGGTGTGCAGCCTGCAATGTCTTCGCGGTCACTCATCCGACTTTGATCAGACATTCCCTAAGGCTGCCGATGTAAGCTCAAGCCTGCGCAAGCCTTCGTTAATCGGCCACGATTGACGCAAGGCGAGGAGGTGGCGCTGAACCGCAAACGTGAAGCTGCGCCACCCCACAGTCTGCGATGCTCGGCGCTCGAGCCAAGCCACAGCTGGAGCTTTTGTAGGGCATGACGACCGACTCGAAGGCGGCGAAAGTGGAAGCAGGAACGACATTCCCCTCCTGGGAACTGGCGCGCCCGCGGCTGCAACTTCCCGCAGAGGTCTGGGAAGCCTCCCAGCCTGTGGTTGCGCTTGGCGCCGGCGCAGGCTTCGGGAAGTCGACGCTCCTGAGCCAGTGGAGCAAGCAAGGACGAGACAGCGGGCACCGGATCATCCATTTGACTGCCGAGCCCTATGACGACGACGGCGACAACCTTCTCATGGAGCTCGCCGCTGCCGTTGGCCTGCAGGATGTGCAAAGCGGCGAAACCGTTCTGGACAGTTATGGCGGCGAGGGACGACTCGCGCTTGTCAAGGCATTGCTCGCCGAGCTGGACGCGCAACCCTTTCGGACCGCACTGTTCATCGACGATGCACACCATCTAAAGGGCCGTTCGACGACCTCGGCCCTGGGATTGATGCTTCGCTATCAGCCGGAGCGGCTGCTGCTTGTCGTCAGCGGCCGCTCCCACCCCGCCGCGGCTCTGAGCAAGCCTCTGCTCGAGGGGCGCCTGTACCAGTTCGGGGTGCAGGAACTGGCATTTACCGAGGCGGAAACCAAGGAGCTGTTGCAGCAACACAAGATTCAACCGCGCAAAGAGCTGGTTACCCAGCTGCTGCAGCGGACCGATGGCTGGCCCGCAGTCGTGCGCTTGGTAGCACTGTCGCTTCAAGAGGATGAAGCGTCGCAGGACGCCTTCTTCACCGGACTCGCCGAGGGCCCGCGGTCCTTAACGGATTACCTGAACGAAGCCCTTCTCGCTCAGCTGCCGAATCGTGTTCATCAGCTGCTTCTTCGCCTGTCGTTGCTCCGCCAGTTTTCGCTCGAGCTCGCGACGTACGTGGCAGACATGGAGGATGCCGGCAAGCTCCTGGAGGAACTCGAGCACCGGGCGCTTCCGATCAGTCGTGACAACGCCGAAGAGCCCATCTACGTTCTGCACCCCTTGGTGCGAGACTTCCTGCTCCAGCAGTTCAAGCAATCCGCTAGCGGGGAAGTGGCCCGGGCGCGCGAAAGGGCTGTCGAATGGCTGGTGAGCCGGGGAAGGATCGAGGGCGCTATCGAAGTCTGCCTGGATGCGGATGCCCTGGACGCTGCCACGAAGCTGATCAACGAGCACGCGGCAGAAACCACCCGCATCTTCGGGCGCCACACCACCTATCTGCGCTGGGTCAACAAGCTACCGGCTGAGACCATCAAGCGATTTCCCGAGATTCGCCTGCAGCAGGCTTGGTCCCTGGATTTCGTGCGACGCCACGACGAAGCCGAGCGCATCCGCCGTGAGCTGGAGCAATACCCGCTCACCAGCAAGCAACACCGTGAGCAGGACGCCGAGAGCGCGATCACTGCGGGGCAGCTCGAGGAAGCCATTGAGCTTCAGCGCTGCATCGAGCCAGCGCTGCGCGATCACGCCGAGGAGAGCACGTCGCGCACGCAACGCTGGCTGACAAGGTGGCCAGACGCCAACAGTTTCGATAAGGCTGCCGCGCACTGCGTTCTGGCTTTTTCCACCAAGGCACTGGGCAACTTCAACGACGGCGTTGGACACGCACGCACGGCTCAAGCGCTTGGACGGGAATGCGGCGGCTACTACGCCCTTGCATGGGCCCATATGCTGACCGTCGCGAACCTGATCAAGTGCGGGGACTACCGGCAAGCGCTGCACGAATGTGACCAATACCTGGCGGAGCTGGATCCGGTACTGGGCAAATGGTCTCGATCGGTAATGATGCTGCACGCCATGCGCGCCGGCCTGCTCTACGAGTTCGACCGCATGTCCGACGCCGCCCATGCCATCGATCGCGGCTTAACCACCCTGATCGAGGAAAGCTCGACCGACCCTATGATCGTCGGGTACGTCACGCTGGCCCGATTGCAGACCGTACAGCTTGCGCATCTGGATGCGCTGGAGACCCTGGCCGAGGGCGAAGCCATGGGTACGGCGCAAGGGCTCCCCCGCTTGACGATCTCGCTTCGCGCCGAGCGCGTGGTGCTGCTCCTGCGCCAAGGCGAGCTGACTCAGGCGCAAGCGCTCTGGGAGGAAATGGAAAGCGGGGCCCCGGCCAGGAGTTCCGTGCATGGCTTCGACCGGTCGCTGGCGGATAAGTCCGGGCGCATTCACGCAAGGATCGCGCTACTGAAAGGGCATGCCAACGTCGCCTGTGAGCTGCTGATGCCCGTTCTGCAACGCGCCCAACGTACCGGCCAGAAAAAGAAGCAGGTCGAACTCTTGCTCATTCAGGCCATGGCACTGCAGGAATCCGGAGAGACCGACAACGCACTCACCGTGTTTCATGACGCCCTGGACATCGCCCTGCCCGAGGGATACGTACGTACCTTTGTCGACGAGGGGCCGCCACTGCGGACGCTACTAAGCAACTATCTTCAGAGGCATGGCCAGAAGGATGATGACAAGCGACCGGTCCGTCGCGCCTATCTCGACAAGCTGGCGGCAGCAGTCGGACTGACCGGACGGGATCAAGCGGAGCCGCGGGCCGAAAGCTCGGCGACAGACGGGCGGCCGCTTATCGAGCCGCTCACGACACGAGAAGCGCACATCCTGAACAGGCTGCAGTCGGGGCTTTCCAATCGCCAGCTTGCCGATTCGCTGTTCATCAGCGAGGGCACGCTCAAGTGGCACCTTCGCAACGTCTACGGGAAGCTGGGCGTGAGCAATCGCGTTGCGGCCATTGCGCAGGCCCGCCATCTCCAGCTGATTGACAGCTGATGCGCGCCCCTGCCGGCACTTCGGGCGCGATCTAGCGCGCACCGGAGCCCACTGAACTGCGGCGACAACGAAGCCCCCGCAGTCAGTGTGGCCTGTGCACCCCTCAGGCGCTCATTGATGCGCCGTCGTAATCCGAATAACGGCGCAGGTAACGCTCGCGCTTGGCCGGGTCGATGTTGGCCTTGGTCACATCGCGGTCATAGGTCTCCAGAACCCGCGGGTCCATGACCGCCCGCCACAGGGGCGGGACCAGTGCCAGGCCATACATCCCGGGATAGCCCGAGGGCAGCGTAGGAATATCGTCGAAATCCCTCAGCGACTGATACCGCCGAGTCGGCCAGGCGTGATGATCCGAATGCCGCTGCAAATGGAAGAGCACGAGATTGGACATGAGGTGGTTGCTGTTCCAGGAATGCGCCGGCTGGCAGCGTTCGTAGCGGCCATCCGGCTGCTTCTGACGAAGCAATCCGTAGTGCTCGATGTAGTTGGCGTTGGTCAGGAACCAGTAACCATAGGCCATGCTGATCAACAGGAAGGGCACCACGATGGGCCCGAATACGGCTATCAGACCGCCATAAACGAATACCGTGATGGCGAGCGGTTGCAACACCTCATTATCCGGGCTCCAGGTTCCCTTGCCCTGGCGCTGCAAACGCAGCTTCTCGGTGTTCCAGGCGCGGCGCCATGCCCCCGGAATCTCGCGCAGCGCAAAGCGATAGATGCTTTCGCCCATGCGCGCAGAGGCAGGATCCTCGGGAGTGGCCACGTCTTTGTGATGCCCCTTGTTGTGCTCAGTCAGGAAGTGGCCGTAGCCGGTCACGGCCAGGCACACCTTCGCCAGGTTCTTTTCCAAGCGGCTCTTCTTGTGGCCCAGCTCATGACCGGTGTTGATCGCCAGACCGTTGATGATGCCCACCGACAATGCGGCGCCCAAGTAGGCCAGCCAGTGAAACCCGAGCGTGGCAACCGCCCAAGCTCCCACCACAAGCGTGACGTAGTGCAGCGGCACCGTCATGTAGGTCAGAAAGCGGTAATAGCGATCCGACTCCAGCGCCTGAATAGCCCCTTCCGGTGGGTTGCTGCCATCTTCTCCGAGGAGCCAATCCAGCAACGGCAGCACCAGGAACCAGACCCCGACGGTCAACCAGGTAAGGCTCTGGACACCGGTGACTTGGGCCAGGTAGATGCCGATAACCGGCGTCATGACCCACACGGCCGCCAGGGGCCAGAAATAGCGCTTTCCGTCCCGATATCCGGCCAGAGGGTCTGCGGCGTCAGTCTGCGTCATCGTGTTGCTCATAATTCCACCCATTCACCATGTTGCGTTCACCACAACCGCCCCGAATCGGCATGCGATGCACGGAAGCATCACGCGGGCCACGGGCAGCTGTTTCTTAACGCTATTGGAACGCGATGGCCGGCAATGCTCGCCTTTCTAAAGGAAGGTTTTTGGGGCCCCTAGGCCGACGCCTCGGCAAGCCGCAATCTCGTTCTGGGCTCTTAAACCTGCGAGCGATCGCGGTAACGCCGCCGAAACCGACCGAAGGTAGCGCCCAGCCGACACACCCTGTCCCCGCCTTTCAGCCGGCGCCCTATTCTGTTGCCGTGCATCAGCGAACTGGCTGCGCACTGCTCATCATCGCAACAAGGGAAAGCGCAGCATCATGCATACCAAGATCATCGTGGCGCTCGGCGCAGCTGCGCTACTGGCAGCCTGTGACGGGGTCGCCACGCGCGGCCAGGGCGGGGAATCCAGCGTCGACGCTGCACTGCACGCGGAGATCCAAGCGCGCGGACTCAGCGGCGATCCCGGCGCCGGTCGTCAGCTTCCGGGCATTGACGATCCGCTGGCACAGCTCGGCATGCAGCTCTTCTTCAGCAAGGCGCTCGGCGGTGACAGCGACGCCGCCTGCGTGAGCTGCCACCACCCCATGCTAGGCGGCGGCGACGATCTTTCGCTCTCGATCGGGGTCGGCGCCGTGGATCCCGATCTGCTCGGCCCGGGACGGCGCCACCCCGGCGCCCAGCCCACCGTGCCGCGCAACGCGCCCACCACCTTCAACACCGCCCTCTGGGACCAGTACCTCTTCCTCGACGGCCGCGTCGAGAGCCTGGGCAAGGAAGCCGGCATGGCGGGGCGCGGCAGCGGCATTCGCACCCCGGACGTCGCGCTGGGCAGCGCCGACCCGGCGGCCGGCATCGATCTGCTGGCCGCGCAGGCGCGCTTCCCGGTGACCTCCATGGAGGAGATGCGCGGCGAGCATTTCGAGGCGAGCGGAAACAACGCCGACGTGCGCCGGCATCTCGCCGAGCGGCTGGGCGGCTACGGCAACGCACAGGCGGAGCTGCCCGGCAGCCAGTGGCTGACCGCTTTCCGCGCCGCCTTCGGCAGCGATGAGCCCGCCGAAAGCCTGATCACCTACGCCAACATCGCCGAGGCGCTGGCCGCCTATCAGCGCTCGCAGACCTTCGTCGCGACACCCTGGCGCGATTACGTACAGGGCGATACGAGCGCGCTCGACGATCAGCAGAAGCGCGGCGCCCTCGTCTTCTTCCGCGCGCCGGAGGCCGGCGGCGCGGGCTGCGCGAGCTGCCACAGCGGCGATTTCTTCACCGACGAGGATTTCCACAACATCGCCATGCCCCAGATCGGCCCCGGCAAGGGGGACGACGGCGACGGCGACTTCGGCCGCTACCGCGAGACCGGCATTGCGGCCGAGCGCTTCGCCTTCCGCACGCCGACGCTGCTGAACGTCGCCGTCACCGGTCCCTTCGGGCACGCCGGCGCCTACGACAGCCTGCGCGAGACGGTGCTGCACCACCTGGACGCGCACAGCGCCGTGGCCGCCTTCGACTTCGGCCTGGGGCAGCTCGACCAGTTCGAAGGCAACGGAGAGCAGCTATACCCCCGCGCCCGTGCCCATACCGAGGCGGCGCTGGCCCATCTGGATGCCGCACGCGCCAGCGGTGACACCAAGCTGCCGACCGTCAGCCTGACCGACCGCGACGTCGACGCCCTCGTCGCCTTCCTGGAGGCGCTCACCGACCCCTGCGTGCTCGACCGCCAGTGCATGGCCGCCTGGATCCCGGGCGACGCCAGCCCGGACCCCGACGGCCAGCGGCTGACGGCGGTGGATCGCTTCGGCGACCGCCTCTGAGCCACTGTACGCCCGCAGCACGCGAAGCGGCGCCGGTTTAACCTGACTCCGGCGCAGCCGCCCCCCGCGGCTGCTCTTGGCGAGAGGACAGGGAATGAATACGGAAAAGGTCGTCTTCGGCTTCTTCGTGCTGCTGGCGCTGACGCTGAACTTCGGCTTCGTGCTCGGCGAGATCGACAACCCGGCGCATCACGGCGCCTACGAGCTCTTCGCGGCGCTGGTCGTCAGCCTGATCGCCACCGTGCTCAAGATCGGTGACCGCTCGCACATCGGCGCGCTGCTACTGGCGGCCAGCCTGGTCGCGGACCTGCAGCTCATCGCCGCGGCGCTGGTCTGGGGTGTCGCCACGCAGGTACTGGGCATCGGCACGACCCCGGGCGTGATCGCCAGCGTCGTCTCGCTGGCCGCGGGCGCGCTGCTGGCCAACATCGCCTCGGTCACGATCCTGATCATCGAGAGCTTCACGCTGCGCCGGTAGGCGGCCGTGGACACCATCATCTGGCTGGTCCTGCGGCGTCTGCGCACGCCGCTGCTCGTGCTCATCGGCGCCTATGCCGTGTCGGTGGGCGGGCTCGTGCTCATCCCGGGCGTCGACGACCAGGGCCAGCCCTGGCGCTATGACTTCCTGCACGCCTTCTACTTCGTGTCCTACATGGGCTCGACGATCGGCTTCGGCGAGATTCCCTACGCCTTCACGCCGGCGCAGCGGCTGTGGGTCACACTCTGCATCTTCCTGACGGTGACGGCCTGGCTCTACGCCATCGGCCGCATCTTTGCGCTGGTACAGGAGGACAGCTTCCGCAACGCCGTGGGCGAAGCGCGCTTTGTCCGCGCGGTGCGACGACTGAACACGCCCTTCTGGGTCATCTGCGGCTACGGCGAAACCGGCAAGCTGCTGGTCAACGCGCTGGTACGCCGTGGCGTGCAGGTGGTGCTGCTCGATCGGCGCCAGTCGGAGATCAGCCAGCTGCAGATCGAGAACTACGGCCCGCGCATCCCGGCGCTCTGCGGCAACGCCAGCGAGACCCTGCATCTGCTCGAATCCGGCATGCGTCGCCGCCTGTGCCGGGGTGTGGTGGCGATGACCGACGACAACGACGACAACATCCGCATTTCGGTCACCGCCAAGCTCATCCGACCGGAGCTGCACGTCATCGCCCGGGCCGGCACCACCGAAGCCGCCGACAACCTCAGTTCCTTCGACACCGACGACGTCATTCACGCCTATTCGGTCTTCGGCGAGCATCTGCTGATGACGCAGACACGGCCGAGCCTGCACCTGCTGCACGCCTGGCTGATCAGCCTGCCCGGCTACGAGCGCCAGGGACCCACGCCGCCTCCGCGCGGCCACTGGATCGTCTGCGGCTACGGCCGCTTCGGACAAGCCACTGCCAGCGCCCTGGAGGAAGCCGGCAACCGCGTCACCGTCATCGACAGCAACCCGGCCAAGGTGCCGGAGGGCGGCGTCGTCGGTCGCGGCACGGTCGCCGGACCGCTGCGCGAGGCCGGCATCGAAACGGCAGTCGGCATCGCCTGCGGGCTGGACTCGGACCCCAACACGCTGTCGGCGGTGATGACGGCGCGCGCGCTCAACCCCGACATCTACGTCATCGCTCGGCAGGATCAGCGCGCCGACAGCACCATCTACAAGGCAGCGCACATCGACCTGATCATGGAGGTCAACCGCATGGCGGTATGGCGCATGCTGCCGCTGATCCACGAACCGCTGCTCGCCGACTTCCTGGCGCGCATGCGCAGCGAGGACGAGCCCCGCGCCGCCGCCACGCTGGAGCAGATACGCGCGCGATGCGGCGAGCGCACGCCCGCCACCTGGTCGCTGCGCCTCAATGCCACCGAGGCCCCCATGCTGGCCCAGCGGCTGGCGGCCGGCCAGCGCATCTCACTGGCAACGCTGCTGCGCGACCCGCGCGATCGCACGCGGCAACTCCCCGTGCTGGCGCTGATGCTGCAACGCGACGGCGATGGGCCCCTGCTGATGCCCGACGCCGACATCACCCTTGCCCTCGGCGACGAGCTGCTGCTCTGCGCGCATGAAGATCATCCGCGGCTGCTGGCGTACACGCTCCACGACCCCAGCGACGGCGCCTACGTGCTCGACGGCGAGGATCGGCCGGCGGGCTGGCTCTGGCGCCGCATCGCTCGCTGGCGCAGCTAGAGAAAAGGGCTCTGCGCGAGCGGATGCAGGAAGCCTGGCGCACGACCGCGGGCGGTCCTCGGCCAGTCGATTTCGCTTCCAATGCCTGCCCACCGCACGACTCGGCGCGACGATGGTCCAATGTCACACGGTCGGGTCAACGCCTCCCTTCGACCCGGCACAAAGCGGAGACGGACCATGCCAAGAATTTTCAGCACCACCTTGTTGATCGCCGGCTTGATGGCGGGCGGATCCGTCCTCGCTGAGGGCGAGGGCAAACACGAGACGCATTTTCAGAAATGGGCGGAGAAGCTGGAGCTGAGCGACGACCAACGGGCCGAGCTGAAGCAGTTACACGGCGAACACATGCCGCAGATGCGCGCGCATCACCAGAAGATGCGTGAATTGCGAGCCGCCGAGCGCGCGCTGGATCCGACTGCCAAGGACTTCATAAAACGCAGCCGCAAACTGGCCGAGGAGCGCGCCCGATTCCAGGTCAAGGCAGCCACGACGCGGGCCGAACATCGGCAGCAGATGGCGAACATTCTGACTGCGGAGCAGCGCCAAAAAATGGCGGAAGCGCACAAACAACACCGGCAAGAGATGAAGGACCAACACCGCGGCGATGCCAAAGGGCACGGCCGCGGCGGTGGCGGGCACATGAAAGGCAAGCACGGCAAGGGGCACGACTGACAGCGGTCGTCGCGGCTCCAGGCTCAATAGCGATTCAGTGCAAGGTACAGTCCCAAGGCAAGGCCGAGTAGGGCGATAAGCGCACTGGCCAGCGGTGCGAGCCAGGTGCCGTAGCCTGGTGGGTATTCGGCGGGATTCAGGCTGCGCAGCAGCCTGCGATGCTGCAACGCGGAAACCGTCGCTAACGCCACGCCGAAAGCAATGAAGGTCAGCCCCAGCCAGTAAAGGCCGAGCGTGCCCTGTGCCTTTGCCGGTGCAAGCAGCGCCAGCAGCAAGCCCGAGCGCTCCACGAGAAAGCCGAAGCCAATGAGCGCCAGGGCCGTGCGTTGCCAGGCGAGCAGCGTGCGCTCGGCGGCCAGGAAGACGCGCGGATCTCTCAAGTCAGACATGGAAGCTCCTCTGCTCAATCGGCACGATCGATTCGCCGAAGCGCTACGCTAAACACTTTCAAGGCAGGAGGCCGCAATTGGATCCGGATTTCTGGCTTGCGCGCTGGGACAATGAGGAAATCGGCTTTCACCAGCCCGACGGCAATCCGCTGCTCGCCGCGCACTGGCCCACGCTGGCAATCCCGCCCGACGCGCAGGTGCTGGTGCCACTCTGCGGTAAGACGCCGGACATGGCCTGGCTGGCTGCACGCGGGCACAGCGTCATCGGCGTCGAACTCAGCGAGAAGGCGGCACGCGCCCTCTTCGCCGAGCAGGACGTGCAGCCGGAGACCCATGAGCGCGACGGCTTCACTGTCTACAGCGCCGGCGGAATCGCTATCTGGGTGGGCGACTTCTTCGCGATGCCGGCGGCCGTGCTGGCCGACTGCTCGGCGCTCTACGACCGCGCCTCGCTGATCGCGCTGCCACCACCAATGCGCCAGCGCTTCGCGGCCTTACTGACTGAAGCGCTGCCGGCTGACGGCCGTGGCCTGCTTGTGGCGCTGGACTACGATCAAAGCGAAATGGCCGGGCCACCCTTCAGCGTGCCGGATAGCGAGATCCGGCAGCTCTTCGAGCCGGCTTTCGCGGTCGAATGCCTGGCGCGCAAAGACACGCTGGCCGACAACGAGCGCTTCCGCCAGAAGGGGCTGAGCCGGTTATGGGAGAGCGCTTACGGACTGACGCGCAATCGCTAGCGCATAGAGCGCCGGCTCGCCCCGCCAGGGCCGGTGCCTGGCCGTCGGTCCGGTCGCGTCTACCGATAACGCTGTCACAATCGCGAGATGCGGTTCGCGCTGCCGATGATGCAGGCCCGCCCTTTCGGTCGCCCGCCATGTCTAGTCCCGACACTGCCGGCAGCTCGCTCTACCAGCTGAGCTACTGCAGCCGAGCACGCGTCGCGCCCGACGAAGCGCACTTCCGGGAGATGTGCGAACGCTTCGCGACGCGCAACACGGCCTTCGCTATAACCGGCATCTTCCTGACGCTGGGGGACCGCTTCATCCAGGTGCTGGAGGGCGAGCGCTCCGCCGTCGAGCAGCTGGCGACCAATATACGACGCGATGTTCGTCATCTCGAATTCCGCATCCTGCTGCAACGCGAGATCCCCGAACGCGCCTTCGGCGACTGGTCGATGGCGGGCCTGTACCTGGGCAGCGAGGTCGCGGCGACACCTGTAGAGCTGGAGCGGCTGGAGCACCTGCTGCGCGAGGTCCTCCAGCAGCCCAACGAGCCGCAGCACTGGCGCGAGACGCTCCGCAAGCTGCCCGCATTGCTTCGGCCGAGGCGCCGCGTAGGCGCTGCGCCCGGCGGACCCGCAACCGGGCCCGCCAAGCCCCTCCACCGGACCGGATAGCGCTGTCGCGCGGGCCACTCCGACTCAGGCCGGACGGAAGGCGATCTGCTGGACGAAATCGACCTCATCGCGCGCATAGGGGCGCTGCAGGTCGCCGTAGCGCTCGACGTTCACGAAGCCGGCGTCCTCGAGCAGATGGCTGAGGTAGTCCTGGCGCAGCGGATACATATTGAGCTGGAAGCGGGCACCGTCGGCGAAGACGTACTCGAATTTCGCGAGCTTGCGGTTGAGCTCCACCGGCCCGACATCGACGCCGTCACCGGTATAGCAGTACGCGTGCTTCGAGCTGTAGCCCTGATCGAGCATGCTGTCGTAGTTGCGCTGGTCGATGATCAGCATGCCGCCGGGGCGCAGCACCCGGAAGATCGCGCGCAGCGCCGTGCGCCGGTCCTCGTGGTCGAAGAGATGGGTGAAGGAATTGCCCAGGCAGACGACCGCATCGAAGCGCTCGCTGCCCAGCAGCTTATCCAGCGACAGCCAGTCGGCGACCTGGGTATCGGTCAACTGCACGCCGTACTGCTTTGCGTTCTGGCGGGTCTTGGCGACCATGTTCTCCGAGCCGTCGGCGGCGGTCATGCGGAAGCCGGCCTTGGCCAGGGAGACTGCATTGACACCGGTACCGGCGGCGATATCCAGCACTTCCTGCGCGCCGTGCGCCTTCAGCAGACGGTTATAGAAAGCGCCCTCGCGCGCCAGGCGCGTTTCCCAACCCACCAGATCGTCCCAGTAATCGGCGAAATCGGGGGTGTACTGTCGATACTGATTGCCGGTATCGGCATTGAGAACCTCGGACATGAATGCTCCTTGTCGTGAATGTTCTGGCGTGCGGCAAGGCGAGAGAGGGAGCGGCGCATAGATTCAGGCGCCGCGCCGGTGTCGCCACACGACGGAAGCGCATGGTGCGCGGTCCGAGGGAATCGATACAGATGCAGTTGCTCTCATTATCGACCGGTACAGATTAGACTCACGCCATGGCCGAGCATCTTTACGAGCGCGTCGCCACGGAACTGGCGCAGCAGATCGAGCAGGGCACCTATGCGCCCGGCGACCGCCTCCCCGGCGTGCGCCGGCTGCGCCGCCAGTTCGGCGTCAGCATCGCCACCGTCGTCGCCGCCTGCGAGCTGCTGGAACAGCGCGAGATCCTCGAGGCGCGCCCGCGCTCCGGCTTCTTCGTGCGCGACGGGGCGCGTGACCTGCCGGAGCCCGAGGACAACGACGAAGCGCTCGCCGGTCCGAGCCTGGTCTCCGGCCAGGAGCGGGTGCTGGAGCTGGTGCAGTCGCACAACGACCCGGCCGTGATCTCCTTCGGAGCCGCCGCACCGGCGGCGGCCCTGCTGCCCTCTGCCGCGCTGGACCGGAGCTTCGCCCGCGTGCGGCGTCGCCAGCGCGCGCGCGTGGCCGCCTACGACTTCCCGCCCGGCAACGCCGAGCTGCGCGTGCAGGTCGCCCGACGCATGGCGCAGGCCGGCTGTACCCTCGGCCCGGACGACATCGTGCTGACCAGCGGCTGCCAGGACGCCATGCTGCTGGCGCTGCGCGCGGTGGCGGAGCCGGGGGATGTCGTGGCCATCGAATCTCCGGCCTTCTACGGCATCCTGCAGGCCATCGAATCGCAAGGCATGCGGGCGCTGGAGATCGCCACCGACCCGACCGAAGGCATGTCGCCGGCGGCGCTGGCGCGCGCGCTGGACAACTGGCCGATCCGCGCCTGCGTCATGATGCCGAGCTTCGGCAACCCGCTCGGGCATCTTGCGCCCGATGCGCGCAAGGCCGAGCTGGTGGCACTGCTGCAGGCGCGCGACGTCCCGCTCATCGAGGACGACGTCTTCGGCGAGCTGGGCTTCCACGGGCCCCGCCCCTGGGCGGCCAAGGCCTACGATGACCACGGCAGCGTGCTCTACTGCAGCTCCTTCTCCAAGACGCTCGGCGCCGGCCTGCGCGTGGGCTGGATCGCGCCCGGCCGCTACCGCGAGCGCGTGACCTATCTCAAGTACGCAACCGGCCAGGCCACAGCCAGCATGGCAACGCTCGCCGTCGCCGACTATCTGGAGCAGGGAGGCTACGAGCGCTTCCTTCGGGGCCTGCGGCGACGGCTGGAGCAGCAGGTGCAGCGCGTCATCAATCACGTGCGGCGCCACTTCCCCGCAGGTACGCGGGTCGCCCGGCCGCGCGGCGGCTTCGTCGTGTGGGTCGCATTGCCCACTGGCCACGACAGCCTCGCCCTTCAGCAGCGAGCGCTTGCCTCCGGCATAAGCTTCGCCCCGGGGCCCTTCTTCTCCTCCACGGAGCACTACCGCAACTGCCTGCGCCTGAGCTGCGCGCAGCCCTGGACGCCGGAGGTCGCGGAAGCGCTGGCACAGCTCGGCCGGCTGGCCACGGAACCCGCCCAGTGGGCGCCGACGAAGGACTGCGGGACGGCTTGACACGCACCGGCAGGGCGTGGGGAAGATGCGGGCCGATCCCCCCGCGGCCCAAGCGCCGCCGAAGCATGGCAGACCAGCACGAAAGCGACAGCCGGGAACTCGGCCTGGAGCTGGGGCTACTCGCCCTGCGCTCCTGTGCCGGTACCGACGAGCTGCATTACGGCCTCTGGGACGAGGATCTTCCCGTGCGGATATCCAATATCGCCGAGGCTCAGCGTCGCTACACCGAATACGTGCTTGCGCGCATCCCGCCGACAGCGCAGCGCGTGCTGGATGTCGGCTGCGGCGCCGGTGTCATGGCCGAGAAGCTGCTGGAACGCGGCCACGAGGTCGAATGTGTATCGCCCTCCAGGGTCCTGGCCGAGCGCACCCGCGAGCGTGTCGGCGACAGGGCGCGGCTGCACTGCTGCCGTCTGGAGGATCTGGAGCCGACTGCCGATTTCGATCTCGTGCTCTTCAGCGAGAGCTTCCAGTACATCCCGATGCCTACCGCCCTGGCGCAGGCCCGACGCCTGTTGCACCCGGCAGGGCAGATCCTCATCTGCGACTTCTTCCGCACCGAGGCTACCGGCCGCGAGCCCATGGGCGGCGGGCACCGCTACCGCGAGCTGCACCCCGCACTGACCGCGGCCGGCTTGCGCGTCGAGCAGGAAGAAGACCTGACACCGCGCATCGCGCCCACGCTGGAACTCTACGAGCAGCTGCGGCGCGAGCTGATCGGCCCCGGCGCCGAGATCATCGAGCGCTACGCCCGGCGGCGCCACCCCTGGAGCAGTCGCCTTGTCGCCTGACTCATGCGCCGCAAGCTGATGCGCTTCCAGCGCAAGTACCTCAGCGGCGAACGCAACGCCGAGGCCTTCCGCCACTGGAAGACCTATCGCCTCTTGCGCCTCGCCCCTGCCGAGGCCGCCCCTGAAGTCACTGCCGACAACGGCAGCGGGCTGAAGGCCTTCGCGCAGAACGTGTTGCTGCCGCTGGGAATCTGCCTGGCCTGAGCGACCGGCTCCCGCGGGCACGCCCTGCAGCAGGGAACACGCGTCAGGAACGTGCGCCCACTGCGGCCTCCGGCAACCAGATGAGATCGGTGACGCCCGGATCGTGCCCCAATTGCATCAGCAGCGTGGTGAGCTGGCCGCGATGGTGCGTCTGGTGGTTGAAGAAGTGCGAGACGGTCAAGGCGTAGGGATAGCGCCTGGGCTCGGGGTTGACCATGCTCGTGTAGCAAAGCTCGCCTTCCAGTGTTTCGGGGCTAAGGCCCTCGACCCACGCAATGATGCGGGCGTCCTCGCGCTCGCGCTCGGCGCGCAGCGTGGCGAAGTCGGCGTAGAGCTCCTGGTCGAGCGAATCCGCCACGAAGGGCTCGCCCAGGAAGCGCCCCATCCAGACGCGATCGGCCAGCAGGATGTGATTGAGCGTGCCGTGCACGGAGCGGAAGAAGGCGCCCATGTCGCGTCGGCGCTCCTCTTCGGACAGCGTCGCGCAGCGTTCGTAAAGCCGCTCGTTCATCCAGCGGTTGTAGGCCGCCATGCGGCGCGCGTGCTCCAGCAGACTCATTTGTCCTCTCCCCCAACCAACTCGCCGACCGTGTCTGCACCGCCGGAATCATGCCGAGGCAACGGCCGGACTGACAAGTGACCTGCCTGCCTTTATCGGCCCACTGATTCCTGGAATCCGGCCTCGGGTTGGTGGGTGTTGCTCAGGGTAGCCTTGTACTCGTTCGGTGTCCGGTAGCCAAGGCTGGAATGCGGCCGGACGGCGTTGTAGTGGCGGCGCCATGCTTCGATGATGACCCGGGCCTCCGTGCGGGAGCGGAACCACTCCATCGACAGGCATTCGTCGCGCAGCTTGCCGTTGAAGCTCTCGTCCGTGCCGTTCTGCCAGGGCTTGCCTGGCTCGATGTGTGCGGTGTCGATTCGGGCGTCGGTGATCCATTGCAGGACGGCGCGAGAGACGAACTCTGGCCCGTTGTCCGATCGAATAATCTGCGGTGCACCATGCCGGCAGACCAGTCGGCTCAGCATTTCGATGACCCGCGCGGAGCGAATTGAGCCAGCCACATCGATGGCCAGGCACTCCCGGGTGTACTCGTCGATGATCGTCAGACACTTGAGCTTCTGGCCATTGGCGCAGGCGTCGAACACAAAGTCATAGGCCCACACCTGGTTACGCATGCTGGGTGCCAGTGGCCTGGGGCGAGAAGCGGCCACGCGCTTCCTCGGTCGCTTACGGGGCACCTGGAGGCCGGCCTTGCACCAGAGCCGGTGGCAGCGCTCGACGCTCATCGGATGACCTTCTCTGGCCAGGAATATCCGAATGCGCCGGTAGCCGTAGCGCGGATATAGGGCGGCCAGCTGGCGCATGGCAGCAATGACTGGGGCATCTCGCTTCTCCAGAACCGACTCATAACGCAACGTGGATCTCGCAACGGCAAGCAGCGCGCACGCTCGCCTCTGTGACACACCGAGTCGGACCGCGTGCTGCACGGCCCGTCGGCGTGCGGGCGCGCCTAGAATTTTCCCTTGGCGATGTCCTTGAGCGCGTCGACCTCCAGGTCGCGCTCAGCCAGTAAGCGCTTCAGGCGCGCGTTTTCTGCCTCCACAGCTCGAAGCCGCTTCACATCCGCGGTCTCCAGCCCGCCAAAGCGCTTGCGCCAGGAATACAGCGTCTGCTCGCTGACACCGTGCTGCTTGGCGACCTCGCTGACCGGCCGGGCATCCGTCTCCCGCAGGATCCGTACCATCTGCTCTTCGCTGAATCGACTCTTCCTCATCTGCCTCTGCTCCGTGTGCAGAGGCCATCTTCTCAAGTTTCCGATGGGCCGAGAAACGGCAGGCAGGTCACAAGCACGGCAAGGCGTCCCGATCGCAGCCTCGGAAGGCCGCCACAGCTTGACCATTGCCGTTCAGCTGCGCAGCCTGCTGACTGGTTCTCTGTGAGACTGCCATGCGCTTCGTCTACAGCTTGCTGATCGTCGTCTTCGCGGCCGTGGTCGCGATCTTCGCCTTCCAGAACCTGAAGCTGGTGACGATCAGCTTTCTGGCCATGCGTATCGAGCTGCCGGTGGCGCTGCTCGTCGTGGGCGTCTACTTCCTGGGGCTGCTGACCGGCGGCGCCCTACTCGCGCTGGTGCGCAGCATGCTGCGCGGAGCGCGCCAGCGTCGCTGACATGCACACCGACGGAGCGGCCGGCAAGCGCAGGACGGCGCTGGTGCACACCGATCTGCGATATAATTATGATTCTCATTCGCGCTAAAGGAAATGCCATGCGCCCCTCGCTCCTCATCCCCGCATTCGCTCTGCTCTGCGCTGCCACGGCCGCACAGGCGGACGACGACCGGCCGGAACACTTCGAAGGCGAGCGCTCCGAGACGATCGCCGAAGCGCTGACACATCTGCGCGAATACAACGCCAAGCTGAGCACCATCATCGAGCGCGACGAGCTCACCGCCAGCGAGATGACCGAGATCCACCAGCTTTCCTACACCCTCGAGAACGCGCTGGCGCGTATCGAGGACGAGGTCGAGGAACTCGCCGAGGTGCTGGAGGAAGTCCACATCGCCTCGGAGGAAATGGATCGCGAGACCGTGCGCAAGCAGGCGCCGGCCTATCTGACCGGCAGCGAGTCGCTCTACACGCGCTAGCTCGGCCTCAGTCGGCGATTCGGCGCAGCTTCTCGGCGGGCACTACCGGCGACAGGCGCTCGATCAGAGCGCCTTCGGCGTCGAAATGCAGCAGCATGCCGGGCCGGGCATCGTGTTGCGCGATGAAGCGCGCGGCATCGGGCCGGCCCGTGTTCGCCACGAGCACTTCCATGCCCGGCTGCAGCGCGTCGCGCGCGGCATCCAGCTCGGCAGCCTGGTCGCCGCTGACCACGAGATCGGCGTCGTAGACCAGCACCAGCGCCGGCCGGCCCTGGCCAATGCGCGAGAGATCCGCCGGGTAGGGCTGCGGCAGAAGCCACCAGACGGCGGCGGCCAGTGCACCGAGAAACACGACGGTGATCGCCACGCGCCGCATGCGCGCGCCTGTTGAAGCTTGCTCCTGCGCCACGGCCTTGGCCTCCCCACCGAATGATCAGCGGCCATGTTAGCCGCGACGCGGTCCAGCGGTCGCCAGAGCAGCTAAGCTGCAAGCACAACCAGTAGGGAGAAGATCATGAGCACCGGACGAATTATCGGCATCGCGCTACTCGTGGTGGGCGTCATCCTGCTCTACTTCGGCTACAACGCCACGCAGTCGGGCGCCGAGCAGATCGGCGAGGCGATTACCGGCAACTACAGCGACGAGACGATCTTCTATCTCGCCGCGGGCGCGGGTTCGGCCATCGTCGGGCTGTTGCTCGCCGTCTTCGGCGGCCGGCGCGGCTGAGCGCTCGCCGGCAGCGCGGCGCCGCGCTCAGGGCTGCGCGCAGGAGGATCCGGGTGAAGGCAGCTTCCAGCGCGGGGCATCCACCGCGAAGACCCGCGGCTGCATGAAATCCTGCGGATCGCGCAGATAATCCAGCTCGGGCGGATGCGCCAGCGTCGCAAGTTCGTCGCGCCAGGGCTGCTCCAGCGCCGCCGCACCGGGGCCGATCACCGGTGCCCAAGCGTCGTGATGATTGGGCAGGCTCAGCTTGGGATGCGCGTGCTCGACATAGAGCCGCGCGTCGCGCATGGCGCTGGTCAGCATGCCGAAGCCGACGATGGCGCCCACCTGCACATCCACGCAGTCCGGGAAGCTGTTCAGGGCCTGGCGGATGGCGGCCGCGAAGGGCTCACCCTCGTCGATGGGGCCCGAGGAGTCGTGCCAGAGCAGGCCGAAATCGCCATCGCGGAAGTGATAGGCCCAGGTGCCACCGTTGGGATCGCCGAAGCCGCCGTCGTCGGTCAGTGTCAGCGCGAAGCGCGTGACCTCCTGCGGATCGGTATTGAGGTTGAGCAGATAGGTCAGCAGATCCGGCACGAAGAGCTGCGGCGTGCCGCCTTCGAGCAGATCCATCGGATCGGCCGCCGAGTGCACATGCTGCAGCACGTGTACCGCCGGCAGATCGGCGAAGACGCGGATCGGCTGCACCGTGCCGGGCTCGGGTTCGCCCTCGCTGCCCAGCACCAGGCAGGGGAAGGGAAGATCCGGCCCGTCGGCGGCACGCTCGCGCGCCAGCGCGCAGACCGTGTCGCCGGCCACCAGCGCCGCTCCGGTGCGACCGGCAATGTAGCCGGCGTCGGCGGCGTGATCGAAGTGGCCGTGGCCGATGAAGATGGCCTCCGGCTGCAGCGCCACCAGCTCCTCGCGGCCGATGGGCACCGTGTCCGCGTGCAGGCCGACGCTCTCCCAGGCGTCGAGCAGCACCAGATGCCCGCCGATGCTCATGACGAAGCTGGATACGCCGTACCACCACAGCCGCACCGCGTCGGGGTCGGTCGCGCCCGGACCGAGGATCGCCTCGCGTGCGGCCTGCGTCTCGGCATCCACGGCCGGCGCCGGTGGCAGCGGCTGCCACTGCGCAGCCGGCACGTCGCCGCGATTGGCCGGCGCGCCAGCGCCCGAAGTGCCGCTGCTGCCACCGCAGGCTGCAAGCGTCACTGCCGCCAGCAGCGCGGCGGTGCATGCCCCCTTTTTCCAGAACACCGAAATGATCCCCATGACACATTCTAGCCATTGCCAGCCGCCGCACAGGCATCCGACTATCGCGCTCAACATTGCAAGGCTCAGCCGATTCGCGCCACGCTGCGGCGCTAGCGGCGGCGGCGCGCGTGCCGGACGCGGCACGGCACAGCGAGGGAACGCGGACATTGCCCGATAACATCACCAGCGTGCTGGACCGCCTCGAAGAGCAGACCCAGGACGCGACCATCGTCCGCGTCGCGGATATCCTGGAGGCCTTCTCGGGGCGGCTCTTCGGCCCGCTGCTGCTATTGCCGGCGCTGATCGTGATTTCGCCGCTGGGCATGATCCCGCTGGTGCCCACCGCCATGGCGGTGCTGCTGGCGCTGATCGCCGGGCAGGGGCTGCTGGGGCGCGGCCAGCCCTGGGTACCGCGCCAGCTGCGCGAGCGCAGCGTCGAGCGCGAGCGCCTGCAGCACGCTTTTTCCCGCCTGCGACCGTGGACGCAGCGGATCGACCGCCTGACGCGGCCGCGACTCGAGGCCCTTGTCACGGGACCGATGCAGCCGGTGCTGATCCTGATCGTGCTGCTGCTGGCCGGCGTCATGGTGCCCCTGGAGGTGCTGCCCTTCGCCGCAGCCTTGCCGGCGCTGGGCATCGCCCTGCTCGCAATCGCCATGCTCGGCCAGGACGGCTTGCTCGGGGCGCTGGGTTTTGCTGCGGGCGGCGGCTCGCTGATCGCACTGCTCTACCTGCTGACCAGCACCTGAGCGACGAGCTCCGCGAGGCGATGGGCGGCACGATCGGCTGCACAATGGGCGCCCGCTTCAGCACGCAGCCCCGATGACGCCACCAGCGAGCCACCCGCCTTCCCTCCAGCCACCGCGCCCGGCGCAGCGACCGCGCGAAGTCGCGGCAGCCGGCGGCACGCGCGTCGACCCCTACTACTGGCTGCGCGACGACAGCCGGGAGAATCCGGAAGTCATCGCGCATCTCGAGGCCGAGAACCGCTACTTCGAGCAGGCCACGGCGGATCAGCAACCCTTGCGCGAACGGCTCTTCGCCGAGATGAAGGCACGCATCAAGGAGGACGACGCCGGCCCGCCCGAGTTCGACAACGGCTACTGGTACTACAGCCGTTACGAGGCCGGCCGCGACTACGCCATCCACTGCCGGCGCCAGGGCACGATGGACGCGGCCGAAGAGATCCTGCTCGACGCCAACCTCGAGGCCGAGGGCCACGCCTACTACCGGCTCGGCGCGATGGAAGTCAGCCCGGACAACCGCTGGCTGGCCTGGACCGAGGACTGCGTCGGCCGGCGCCAGTACCGGCTGCGCATCCGCGATCTCGCCACCGGTGCGACCACCGCACCGCGCGCCGACAACATCCAGCCCGATCTGGCCTGGGCCTCGGACAGCCGGCGGCTGCTCTATGTGCAGCAGGACGCCACCACGCTGCTCGGCAATCGCGTCTTCATCGTGTCCCGGGAGGCCGACGCCGAGCCCGCGCTGATCTACGAGGAGGGCGACGACAGCTTCTTCATGGGCGTGCACCGCGCTCGCTCCGGGCGCTACGTCTTCATCACGCTACAGGCCACCGAAACCTCCGAATGGCGCTTCGCCCCGGCCGATGCGCCCGAGATCGGCTTCGCCCCGGTCATCCCGCGCACCGGCGGCCACGAATACGACGTCGAGGACCACGGCGACGATATCGTCATCCGCAGCAATGAGGACGCCCCCAACTTCCGCCTGCTGCGCGCGCCGCTCAACGAGGGCGCCGAGCGCGCGCGCTGGCAGGAGATCGTGCCCCATCGCGACGACGCCCTCGTCGAAGGCTTCGAGTGCTACGACGACTGGCTGGCGATCGAGGAGCGCGTCGGCGGTCTGCTGCGCCTGCGCCTGCGGCGCTGGGACGGTGGCGACGAACGTCTCATCGCCGGCGACGACACGCCCTCGGCCATTCATCTGATCGGCGCGCCGGAGCCCGCCAGCCCCACCGTGCGCTATGCCCAGTCCACGCTCACCACGCCGGAGACGATCTACGACCACGAGCTGGCCTCGGGCAGCCGCACGCTCGTCAAGCAACAGCCGGTGATGGGCGATTTCGATGCCGCCGACTACAGCTCGGATTACCGCTGGATCGAGGTACGCGACGGCGCGCGCGTACCGGTGTCGCTGCTGCATCGCCGTGACACCCCATTGGACGGCAGCGCGCCGATGCTGCTCACCGGCTACGGCGCCTACGGCATCTGCCTGGATCCGGGCTTCTCCAGTCACCGCCTGTCATTGCTCGACCGCGGCTGGGTGATCGGCGTGGCGCATGTGCGCGGCGGCGAGGACCTCGGCCGCGCCTGGTACGACGCCGGACGGCTGGCCCACAAGCCCAACACCTTCCGCGACTTCATGGACGTCTCGGACACGCTGGTGGCCGAAGGCGTCTGCGCCCCGGATCAGCTGCACGCCACCGGCGGCTCGGCGGGCGGGCTGCTGATGGGCGTGATCGCCAACGACTACCCCTCGCGCTACCGCAGCATCTCGGCGCACGTGCCCTTCGTCGACGTGCTGACCACGATGCTCGACGAGAGCATCCCGCTGACCACCAACGAATTCGACGAGTGGGGCAACCCCCAGCGCCCGGACGACTACGCGACCATCGCGGCCTACTCGCCCTGCGACAACATCCGCGCACAGGCCTACCCGGCGATGCTGGTGACCTCGGGACTCTGGGATTCGCAGGTGCAGTACTGGGAGCCCGCGAAGTGGGTGGCGAAACTGCGCGATCACCACACCGGCGATGCGCCCATCCTGCTGCACACCGAGATGGAGGCCGGCCACGGCGGCCGCTCGGGGCGCTTCCAGCGTCTGCACGAGCTGGCGCGCGACTATGCCTTCGTGCTCGCGTTCACCGAGCGCTGATGCGCCCGGTCAGAAGCCCATGTACAGGCCGCCGTTGACGGGGAGATTGGCGCCGGTGACGTAGCCGGCGCCGTCGTCGCACAGGAAGGCGACCGCGCGGGCGACCTCGGCGGGCTCGCCGAGGCGGCCGGCCGGAATCTCGCCGGTGATGGCCTCGAGCACGTCGGGCCGCATGCCGGCGGTCATCGCCGTGGCGATGTAACCCGGGGAGACGGTGTTGGCGGTGACGCCGTAGCGCGCGCCCTCGCGCGCCAGGCTCATGGTCAGCCCGTGCAGCCCCGCCTTCGAGGCCGCGTAGTTGGCCTGACCGAACTGACCGCGGCTGCCGTTGACCGAGGCGATGTTGACGATGCGTCCGAAGCCGCGCTCGCACATGCCGGCGAACAGCGGCTGCGTCACGTGGAAGGCGGCGTCCAGGTTGGCCGCCATCACCTCGCGCCACTGCCCCGGGGTCATCTTCGCGAAGCGGGCGTCCCGCGTGATGCCGGCGGCATTGACCAGAATGTCCGGCGTGCCGGCACGATCATGCAGATCGGCCAGCGCCGCCTCGGCCGCGACAGGATCGGCGAGATCGGCCAGCGCGACTTCGATGCCGGCGCCGTCGCCGGCCTGCCATGCGGCCACCGCATCGGCATCGGCGGGGTGGCCCAGCGCCGCCACGCGGCAGCCCCGGCCGGCCAGGGCAGTGCAGATGGCGCGGCCGATGCCGCCGGTGCCGCCGGTCACGTAGGCAATGCGCTGGGTCATGAGGCATCACGGATGGGATCGGGCCCGCGATGCTACCCGAAGCGCGTGACCGTGCGGTCCGTACACTGGATGCCCGCTCCGCTTCCGCCACCCGACGTGCTCTTCCGCATTCTCGAGGTCACGGTGCCGGTATTCGGCATCGTCCTGATCAGCCTGGCCTACGCGCGCTGGCGACCGGTCGACATGTCGGCCGCCAACCGGCTCAATCTGGTGCTGTTCATCCCGGCGCTGATCTTCCATGCGCTGGCCGAACGCACCGAGGGCGAGCTGGCGCTCGGCGCTGCCGCGCTCGGCGCCGCGGTCATCGTGCTGGGTTCGGGGCTGCTGGCCTGGCCGGTGGCGCGCACCCTGGGCTGGGCACCGCGGACACTGGCGCCACCGGCGATGTTCAACAACTCGGGCAACATGGGCATGCCGCTCGCGGTGCTGGCCTTCGGCGAAGCGGCGCTGCCCATGGCGGTGGTGCTGCTGGTGACCACCACGGTCCTGCAGTTCACCGTCGGGCTGATCGTGCTCAACGGGCGGCTGGACATCGGTGCGCTGCTGCGCAACCCGATGCTGCTGGCCACTGCCGCCGGTCTCGCCGCGATGGCGCTGGACTGGCGCATCCCGGCGCTCATCGAGCCCGGCATCGCCATGCTCGGCGATGTCGCCATCCCCCTGATGCTGGTGGCGCTCGGCGTGCGACTGTCCGAGGGCGGGCTGGGGGCGTGGCGCATCGGGCTGGTCGGCGGTCTGCTGACGCCGCTCACCGGCCTCGCCATCGCGCTGCCCTGGATCGCGTGGGCGCAGCCGCCGGATGCGCTCGCCGACAACCTGCTGCTCTATGCGGTGCTGCCGCCGGCCGTGATGAACTTCATGCTGGCCGAGCGTTTCGGACAGGAGCCCGGATCGGTGGCGTCGATCGTGGCGATCGGCAACGCGCTCTCGCTGCTGATCGTGCCGGTCGCGCTGTGGTGGCTGCTCTAGGGTTGCGGGCGGCGCCTCCGGGGAAGCGCCGCCCGCGCCATCAATCCGCCGGCGCGAAGGCGGCGAAGCCGCCGAGCGCCTCTTCCAGCGCACTCTCCAGCGCGTTCACGGTGAGGGACGGATCGCTCTCGGTGAAGCCGGTGAACACCGCCGAGAGCAGCGCGGCCAGCGGGTTGTCCCCGAGCACGCCGAGCAGGGTGTTCACGAGATCGCCGAGCAGATCGAGGAGCGAGCCGAAGAGTCCGCCATCGGCTTCCTCGACGATGCTCGCGAACAGGCCCTCCAGCGACGCCGCCAGATCGGCGGGCGCGTAGGCAGGTACGTCGTCGCCGCCGAGCGCCCCGGCGTACTCCGCCAGCAGGGCCGACAGCGGGTTGTCCGCGAGCAGCGCCAGCAGCGTGCCGAGCGCCTCGGGACCGGAACCGGGCGCGCCCGCCGCGGGGTCCAGCCCCTCGGGTGCGAGCGCCGTCAGATCCTCGGCGGCCGTGGTCAGCGCGTCGGCCAGGCTGCCGAAGCCCTGCGGCCCGTCGCCCGCCAGCACGGCCGCGAGCAGATCCGCACCGGCCGCCGGATCGGTGAAGTCGAAGTCGCCCCCGGCCGACGCCACCAGCAGCCCGAGCACGTCGCCCAGCACCGGCACACCGGCGAGCTGCGATGCCAGGGCGTCGGTACCCGGCTGGGCTCCGCCCAGGAGCGCCTCCAGCGGATTGGCACCACCGGGAAAGCCGTCGATCCCGCCGGCGAGGAAGTCCGGGAAGGTCGCGCCGGCGCCTCCGCCCAGGGCTTCGGCGATGGCCGCGAAGAGCGGCTCGAGGATCAGGCCGAGTCCCTCCGCCAGCTGCCCCTGCGCGGTCTCCACCAGCGCCGGGACGGTACCCGTGGCGTCGAAGACGGTGGCGGTGGCGAGCAGGTCGGTCAGTGTCAGCGCGATGGCGTCGGCGGTGCCCTGACCGTCGAGGCTGCCGGCATCGCGCAGCACCTCGGCGAGGTCGGCCAGCAGCACCGCGGGCGCGCGCGCCAGCGCGACGAAGGCTTCGGCCGGGAAGGCCGGCGGCAGGGCATCGAGATCGGCCGGCACCATGCCGGGGAAGCTCTCGACCACATCGACCATGCCGGACAGGGTGTCGGCGATGCCCGCGAGGCGATCGGTGAGATCGGCCAAGCCTTCCAGGCCGATGGAATCCGGCCCGTCGAAGACCAGTGTCAGCTCGGCCAGCTGCGTGACCAGGGTTTCCGACTGGGCGGGGAGTGCCGCGGCGAGCGGGCTGCCCACGAATGCGGCGGCCAGCGACTTGGCGCCGCACTGCACGGCATGGGCGGTGCCGTCGAGGGCGTCACCACCGGCTGCCGGGTCCTGCTCGGTGAACAGCACGGTGCCGGACGCGGCGAGGGCATCGACGATGTCGAGGAAGCGCGCCGTGCCCACGACCAGATCCTGCGCGGCCGGGCCGACTTCCGGAATCGCCGCGAAGTTGCCGCCGAGCTGGTCGACCATGGCCGACTGCACGGGATCCAGCGCACCCGCCATCGGGCCCGAGGCGGCGAGATCGCACTGCAGCGCGGCGAAGGCGGGGATGTCGTCGACGCCGGCGGCATCATCACCGCCACCGCCATCGTCGCCACTGCCGTCGTCATCGGCACCATCGTCCGAGCCGTCATCGGCGCCGTCGTCGGACCCGTCATCGTCGGCGCCATCATCGCCGGCACCGCCGTCATCGTCACCGCTACCGGCGTCGTCGCCGCTACCGTCGTCCACCTGCGAGCCGCCGTCATCGCTGGACGGAAGGCCCGAATCACCGCCGCTGCCGCAGGCACCGAGCAACAGCGCGAGCGCCAGGACGAGAAGAGAATGCTTGCCGATCATGGGGGCGTACCTCCGGTTGTCTCACTCCGGCGGTCACGCTATCGGTCGACAGGCGATCCGCCCGTCACTTGCCGATGAGCGGCCGCTCCGGCCGTCATCGGCGGTGCCGCGGATCGGCGCCCTTCAGCCCGCCGGCATCAGCAGTCCCCAGAGGACCAGCGCGAGCATCGCCGCGAGCAGCGTGAGCACCACCCGCAGCACGAAGCCCGGCAGGGTGCGCAGGGCGCCGCGCCAGCCGCGTGAGCGCATCAGATGGACCGGCACCGCCAGCTCGACGAGCACCAGACCGCTGACCGATGCCGCGAGCGCACCGTCCGCTCCCCAGCCGCGATCCTGCGCGTCGGCATGGATCCAGAGCGCCGCGAGGGCGTTGAACGCGGCCTTGAGCAGCGCACGCATCCAGACCGGTGCCGAGCCGTCCGGATAGCCCAGCAGGTACAGCACCAGCATCGCGCAGAGGCCGATCCAGAAGGCCCATGCGGCGAGCCGCGCCCGCGGGCGGGCGGCGGCCCCCGAGAGCGGGCCATCGGCGGGGGCGGCGGGCTCGGGAACGGTCACGGGAGGCGGCGCTCGTCGGCAGCGGGACGGGCGCGACGGTAGCAGCCGCAGCCGCCGGTCGCTACGGGTTATCGTGGTGCTCTTGCCCGCCGCCTGCGTCCCGCCCCGTGCCCCACCGATTCATGCCCGTGCCGCCACGGGCCCGCCGTTCCCGCGCGTGGTGAACGCGTCGCATCGCTCCGAGGCGGACCGCGCCGAGAACGCGCTCGGCTTCCGGCGTCTGTTCGGTTTCTCGCTGCTGTTCATCGTGCTGAGCGGTCTGGGCGCCTATGCGGTGTACGCCCAGGTGGCGGGGCACAGCATCTCGTGGGACGGGCGCCTGCTCGCGCCCGGCGTCGTCGGGACCTGCCTGGCACTCCTGCTGGTCTACTTCGCGGCCGACGGCCTGCGCCTGTGGTTCACGCTGCGCGCGCTCGGCGAGGAGGTGCCACTGGGCAGCATGGCCCGGCTGGTCTTCCTCAATCTGTTCGTGTCCAACGTCACCCCGATGGCGACCGGCGGCGGCATTGCACAGGTGTGGTTCCTGCAGCGGCGCGCGGTGCCCATCGGCACGGCGCTCACCGCGACCACCATCCGTACCGCGCTGGCGGTGCTCTTCATATTCGGCGCCACGCCGATCCTGCTGCTGACGATGCCCGGCGCCGACGGTGCCGCGGCGGATCGCGCCATCCTGCTGACACTGCTGGCCTGCGGTATCGGCTATGTCGGCTTCTTCGCCGTCGTGCTACTGGCACCGCGATGGCTCATGCGGCCGCTGCTGGCCACGCTGAAGACCGCGCGGCGCTTCCACTTCATCAGCCGTGCCCGCCACCTGCGCTGGCGGCGCGCCGGCGTGCGCGAACTGCAGCGCTTCGCGCGCGGCTTCGGGCGCTACTTCGCCGGCCGGCGCCGCGACATCGCGGGTTCATTCGCCTGCACCGCGATCTTCCTGCTGACGCTGTTCTCCTTTCCGGCGGTGCTGTTCGCCGGCCTCGGCTACGACCTCGACTACTGGCTGGTGATCGGCCGGCTGGTGATCACCACCTTCGTCATGTACTTCTCGCCGACACCGGGGGCCTCCGGCATCGCCGAAGGTGTCTTCGGGCAGTTCTTCTCCGATGTGGTGGGGGCTTCGCACCTGGTGCTGGCGACGGTGGCCTGGCGCGCGCTGACCATCCATCTGGGCATGGCGATCGGCGTGGTGGTCGCGCACCGCGAGCTCGCGCGCCCGTCGGGCGGGGCACCGCGATGAAGGTGCGCCGATGGATCACGCCGGGCCGGCTCAAGCTGGTGTTCTGGCTCAATCTCGCGCTGATCGCCTGGCTGGTGGGGTATCGCAGCTACCTGGCCTTCATCGAGCAGGAATTCACCTCGCTGCATGCCGAGCAGATATCGCGCATCCGCGACACCGTCGGCGCCGACGACACCATGCGCTTCGCGGTGGTCGGGAACATCAAGAACTCGGTGGGCCTGTTCGAGCGGCAGATGATCCCGATGCTCAATGCCAGCGAGGCCGAGTTCCTGATCTCCGCCGGCAATGCCGTGGGCAGCGGCGGCGAGGACAAGTACCGCGCGCTGCACCGCTCGCTGGGCAACCTCGCCATGCCCTATCTGCTGACCGTGGGCAACGACGAGGCCGGCGGCCTCGGACGCATCCATTTCTACGATCACTACGGCCCGTACTTTCACGCTTTCCGCGCAGGCAATGGCCAGTTCATCTTTCTCGACAGCACCGACCCGGACAGCTACGCCTATCAGCTGATGTGGCTGGAAGCGCGACTGTCCGACCCGGGGCCGACGCATCACTTCGTGTTCGTCAGCCGGCCGGTGCTTCCCCCCAGCAAGGAGCCACCGCTCAAGCTCGTGCGGGAGGATCTGCGGGGCACCCGCTTCGGCGAGCGGCTGCAGGCGCTGTTCCGCGCCCACGGGGTGACCGCGGTGTTCTCGTCCGAGCGCAGCCTGTTCGACCGGCGGGAGGTCGACGGCGTGCCGTACATCGTCACCGGCGGTGCCGGCGGGCTGGTACTCAACGATGACACCAGCTACTACCACTACGTCGATGTCGCCGTGGAAGGGGAAGCCGTGCGCATCGGCGTCGAGCGCCTGGACATCGGCCAGCACCCGGTGGGCAAGACGCTGGAGAGCCTGTGGCTGTTCGTGCACTCGCTGTTCTACGTCGGACGCCTGAACTTCCTGCTGCTGCTGTCGGCACTGGTGGTGGTCGGCATCAAGCTCTACACGAGCATCTTCGTGGAGCGCGACTACTACCGGAACTTCGATCTCGACATCACGCCGTATCGCGACCGACCGCTGCGCGTGGCGATGGTCACCAACAACTATCTGCCCTTCATCGGCGGGGTGCCGCTGTCCATCGACCGTCTGCGGCGCGGCCTGCGCGCGCTCGGTCACCGGGTGCTGGTGCTGGCGCCGCGCTATCCCGGCAGCGGCGAATCGGACGGCGACGACGTCCGGCGCGTGCCGTCGACCCCGACGCTGAGCCGGCGCAACGATTTCCGTCTGGCGAACGTGCTGTCGCCGGTGATCGGGCGCAGCCTGCGCGAGTTCGAGCCGGAGGTCATCCACATCCATCACCCGTTCTGGCTGGGCTGGGCGGCGCTGATCCACGCCAGGCGACTGGGCGTGCCGGCGGTGTTCACGTACCACACCCGGCTCGAGCACTACGCCCACTACGTGCCGCTGCCGGGACCGCTGTTCCGCAACCTGGTGTCGCACAGCCTGGTGCGGCGCTTCGCCAACCAATGCGCCGGCGTCATCGTGCCGACCGCGTCGGCCGAGGAGTACCTGCGCCTCATCGGCGTGCAGACCGATACCTTCGTGCAGCCCACCGGCATCGACTACGAGCGTTTCCCGCACCGCGACGAGGACGCCATCGCGGCGCTGCGCGAGCGCTTCGCGCTGGGCGACGGACCGGTGCTGGTCAGCGTGTCGCGCCTCAGCCAGGAGAAGAACATCGACTTCATCCTGGACGGCCTGACCGAGCTCGGCCGCCAGACGGAGACGCCGTTCCACTGCCTGATCATCGGCGACGGCGACGAGCGCGAGCGCCTGCAGGCGCGCATCGACGACGAGCCGGCGCTGGCCGGCCGCGTGCACCTGACCGGCTCGGTGGCGCCGGACGACATGGTCCACTACTACCAGCTCGGCGATGTCTTCCTGTTCGCCTCGCGCTCGGAGACGCAGGGCATGGTCATCCTCGAGGCCATGGCCGCGCACCTGCCGGTGGTGACCGTGCGCTCGAGCGGCATCGACGATGTCGTGCAGGACGGCGTCAACGGCTACAAGACGCCGTGCCAGGTCGCGCAGTGGACCGAGCGCCTGCGGCTCCTGCTCGAGGACGACGCGCTCCGGAAGGAGATGGCCGACGCCGCCCAGCGCTTCGCTGCCGACTTCGCTGTCGAGCGCTTCGCCGGCGATGTCGCGGAGATCTACGCCCAGGTGCTGGCGGCCTACCACCAGCGCCGGTCGTGACGCTTCAGCCCGGGTCGGCGCCGTACTGCGCGAACACCTCGGCGCCGGTCAGCCGCGGCGTGTCGTTGGCGATGCGGTAGTACGCGGGCTGCTCGTCGACGAAGATCTGCTTGGTGAACTGCCATTCGGCGTCGCCGTCGATCAGATCGACCGGGACCGCGTACTCGCCGCTGCCCTTGAGGCGGTAGAAGAGATGCGTGCCGCAGTGGCGGCAGAAGCCGCGCTCGGCCCACTCCGAGGAGTCGTAGATGCTGATCTCGGCCTCGCCCCTGAAGCGCACGTCGGTGGTGGCGTCGAGCACGAACAAGGGGCCGCCGCCCCACTTGCGGCACATGCTGCAATGGCACGCGTCGACATGCCGGGTGTCGGGACGCACCGACACGCCGACCGTTCCGCACAGGCAACTGCCGTCGTAACGCTCGCTTTCGCTCATATCGCGCTCTCCGGTGGCATGACCCGCACGTTAGCGACACCCGGTGACACGCGCAATCGTGCTCAGTTGTCGGCGGCGCGCACGTACCCCAGGATGGCGTCGCGCGCCGCCCGGCGCATGGCGTCGCCGTCGTGCGGGGCCTCCGCGAACTGATCGGCCTGCTCGAACATGACCTGGAACAGGCGCTTGCCGTCGACCTCGGCCGCCATCGGGACGCGCGCCCGGTCGGCGAGCAGCTCCCGCCAGACCTCGCGGACCTCGGCCCAGTAGGCGCGCGTGCGCGTCCAGTAGTCGCGCCCCGGACTGAAGTCGTGATCCGTGATGCGCCGGTAGCGATTGAGGCCGGCTTCGCGCACCACCGCCCGGTCGGCCGGCGCCGCGGTGCGGTCGACCTTGGTGTTGTCCTGCTCGTGTGCCCATCCCCACGGCGTGATGATGTGGCGGTTGATGCCGAGCAGCAGATCGTAGTCGTCACGGCTCGTGCGCTCGCGCCGCGGCAACGGCCGCCGGGTCTCGCCGGATGTCCAGATCGAGACGCCGTGCGCGTGGCGCCAGCGGCCGGTGCCAGCGTAGCGCGGCGAATCGTCGACCTGCCAGACGGTCTGCGTCCAGGTACCGCGCACCGTCTCGGGCGCACGCGTCACCCGCTCCCAGGTGCGGTCGCCGGCGTAGGTCCAGCTGGTGGTGCGCTGGTAGTGCCAGTCCTGGCGCCAGTGCTTCACCACGTGCCCGTCCATCACCAGAATGTGCTGGAGCGCGACGTGGCGCGGCGTGTCGGCGATGACCAGCACGAGCTCGTGGCCACCCGAGCGCTGCGGCTCGCGGAGCTGATAGCCGGATCGCAGCGACAGCGTCTCGTCGAAGCGGAAGCGGACCTCGAACTCGCCGGCCATGTCGAGGATGGCCTTGCGGTCTCGCGGGTCGGGTGCGGACGCGGCATCACCGCCGGACTGCGGGCGCTCGGTGACCGCGGCGCAGCCGCTGATCAGCAGCGCGGCACAGGCGGCGGCAAGCAGCGGGCGGGGCATGGCGTGGCTCCGTTCATTCGAGAATGATTATCATAAACGAATCGGTGCCACGCACCCGGGACGGCCTCAGCGCATGAGTTCGCGCCAGCTCACGCGTCCCGGAGCGACGCCGTCGCACCGTCCCTGCTGATAGGCGAGCGGATTGTCCGCGCCGGGCTCGACCTGATCGTCGAACAGATCGCTGACCGTGCCGAGGATGTTGTCGAGGAGGTTCGCGAGCGGGCTCAGCACGCCGCACAGGAGACCGCCGACCAGCCCGCCGGCATTGCAGCTGCCATCGGCGAGCAGATTGACCGCGGCGCCCAGATTGCCCAGCAGGTTGCCGACCAGGCTGCCGTTGCCGAGGAGGCCGTTCAGGCTCGAGAGCGCGCCGCTGTCGAGCGATGCCTTGATGCTGTTGCCGCCGGCGATGTCGTAGTGGTCGTTGCCGCCCACGTCCACCATCACCGGCAGCTCGACGAAGCCGTCGCCCATGGCGCGCACGCGATAGCGGTCGTCGCCGCCGAGATCGGCCGTGACCAGAGCGGCACTGGTGGTGTCGGTATGGATGTCGTAGCGGTCGTTGCCGCCGCCGTCGACGATGATCGACGCGTTGAGCGGCAGCACCGGAAGCAGGCCCGACGGTCCGACCAGTGCCTCGCCCGCGTTCACCACGCCCTCGAGGATGGTGTCCAGCGGCGTGTCGGGCAGCAGGCTGCCGACCAGCCCGGTGACCACGTTGTCCAGCACGCTGTCCTCGGTCTCGCCGGCAGCGGTGTTGATGCAGTACTCGGTATCGGACATGAAGCGGCCCGAGACATCGAGGGTCGTGATCACGGTCGCGGTGGTGCCGGGGTTGTCCACGGTGATGCGCTCGATGCGGTACGCCTCGAGCGCGCGCTCCAG
This sequence comes from Algiphilus sp., assembly GCF_023145115.1. Classification (NCBI taxonomy): domain Bacteria; kingdom Pseudomonadati; phylum Pseudomonadota; class Gammaproteobacteria; order Nevskiales; family Algiphilaceae; genus Algiphilus; species Algiphilus sp. The sequence goes on along the minus strand of NZ_JAGLEJ010000037.1, from coordinate 45,578 downwards.
TCCGAGCACCTGCGCGGTCACATCGAGCAGATTCGACACCCCCGGCGCGTAGCCGAGTCCGAGCACATCGGCCACCACCACCACATCGGTGCCGCCGGTGCCCTGGTAGGCCAGCGTGACGGGTGCGCCCGCATCGTTGCACTGATCGGGCACCCAGCCGCCCAGCGAGATGTCGAGGTCGGGCGTGCCGCCGAAGGCGCCGCGCGCGGTCACGATGCCGTCGCCGATCGCGACGACGTTGACCGCATCGTTGCCGGTGATGCGGATGGTGCGCGTGAAGCTGCGGCGGAAGCGGCTCTGCACCACTGCCCGGGCACCGCCGTCCACCGCGGCAGCGGCGGTGACGCGGAAGATGATGCTGTGCGTTTCGGGCTCGACGCGGTCGATCGCCACGGTATAGCGCGGCGCCTCGCCGACCCCGGCGAGCCTGTGGCCGTAGCCCTGCGCCTGCGCCCAGCTCTCGGCGTTCCACGGGTCGGGAATGCCCTCGGCGCCATCGTCCCAGATACGGACGAACCCGCCGTCGGTCACGGGCAGCTGGTGGCTGTCGCCGTCCGGCGGCAGCACATCGTCGATGCCGCACCCGAAGGCCATGTTGCGGATGCGGCGCTCGCCTTCCAGGAGCGCCGATTCGGCGGCCTGGAAGGCAAGGTGGCGGGTCTTGACCGCGCCCGCCATGCCGAGCTGCAGGGTGCTGCCGCCGGCGGCGGCGAGACCGGTCACGGTCACCACCAGCAGCAGCGTGAGACAGACGATGAGGGCGGCACCGCGCTCGTTGCGCGGCACCTGCCGATGAGTCGCTCGTGGCATCACGGGGCACCTCCGCTGTGGTTGCGCAGCGATACGGTGGTGGTGAAGGCGCGCAGCACGCGCCGGTCGTCCGAGGTCACCTCGGCGTTGTCGAAGACCACGCTCTGCGCCGTCGGTGACAGGCCGTTCTCGGCCGTCTGCAGCAGCAGGCTGACGCGCACGCTGACCACCCGCCGCCAGTCGGTCACCGCGGCGGCGCGCAGATAGCGCTCGGCGCTGCCGTCGCCGTCGTCGTCGGTGCCGTAGCGGATGCGCATGGCACGCACGTCCTCGACGACCGCCTCGGGGCCGTCACCGGCGTCGCGATACAGCACCGGAACCGGGGTGCCGTCGGCGTGCAGGTCATCGTCCTCGGCAATGAACCAGGTGAGATTGCGGATGACCACGACGCGATCGCCGGCCGCGTAGCTGCCCTGCAGATGCGGCGAGACATTGAAGTTCGCCGCGTGCGCGAGCGTGACCTGATCGCTCTCGTCCTCGGTCTCGGCCGGCGTATTGGTGATGCGGAAAGTGTCGGCCTCGCTGCAGTCGGTGACGGTCACCACGTCGCCCTGCTGCAGATGGAGGACGTTGCCGCCGACCTTGAGGTTGGCGCTGCCGCCGCCGGGGACCGTCTGCACGCGCAGCGAGCGTTCCTGAGCATGGCGCAGGCGCAGCGCGTCGCTGCCGGCGAGCGCGCCCTGGGGCGCGACGTCGCGGATGGTGGCGGCATTCCCGAAGTCGAAGGCGGGATCGGGATCGCCGTCCGGATCGGCGACGTTGTTGTGGAAACTGATGTTGTCGATGGTCCCGCAGTGCGAGTAGCCGGCCATGCGCAGATCGCGCGCCACCATCTCCATCGCGAAGCGGGCGTTCTCCTGCAGGCGCGCCATGTTCTCCTGCAGGCGGTAGCTCTCCTGCGTGCTGAGCAGCACCTGGATGGCACCGCCGACGAGCACCAGGCCGAGCACCATCGCGATCATCAGCTCGACCAGCGTCATGCCCGCCTGCGCCCGACGGGAGGCGGCCCCGTTCACAGCTGCACCTCGGTGACGACGAGATCGTGGCCGTCGCGGCCCTCGCCATCGCGCGCGTCCCAGCGCACCACCACGCGGTAGATGCCGTCCGCGCGCTGCGCGACGGTGCCGTCGCCGCCCGGAAGACCGCAGGCCAGCGCCTGCAGCCAGAGCGCGACATCCTGCTGCGCGAGATCGCCCTGCATGACCACCGGCGCGCAGGCGGCGCGCTCTTCCGCATCGGCGAAGTCCGCACGCAGATAGTCACCGTCCTCGGCAGCATCCGGGTTGGCGCGCATGCGGTCGATGATGTCCTGCGCCAGGATGGTCGCCTGGCTCTGGAAGTACGCCTCCTGGGTCATGCGCAGCCCCGCCATGTGCAGGTTGGCGATGCCGAGCAGTCCGATCGAGAGGATGACCAGGGCCACCATGATCTCGATCAGGCCCACCCCGCGCTGGACCGACACCGGCACGCACGCACCGGTCCGCGCCGTGGCGCGGCGGATGGAGCGGTCGGACATCGGACGGGCTTGGCGCATGACGATCACGATGCGATGAGCGGATGGTCATGGTTGGCCCGCAGCCGAATCGCATGTCAGGTCGGGGAGTCACGCGGCGCCTGACAGCCGACGGACGGCCTCAAGTTCCGGCAAATGACGCCGCGCAGGTCGCCCTGCCGCCATCGGGACGCCCCCGAACGCCGTTGACATTCACTCCCGCCGCGCCAATACTGGACTGATCGGTCCATATTGGAGAGGGGTGTGGCACGCACGCGCGCATTCGATGAAGCACTGGCGCTGGACGGCGCCATGCACCAGTTCTGGGCCGCCGGCTACCACGGCAGCTCGCTCGCATCGCTGCTCGCTGCCACCGGCCTCAGCAAGAGCAGCCTCTACGACACCTTCCACAGCAAGCGCGCGCTGCTGCTCGAAGCGCTGGCGCGATACGAGCGCTTCATCTGCAGCGAGAGCCCGATCTCGCCGGTGATGCGGCCCGAGGCCGGTCGCGCCGACATCGAGTCGGCGCTGCGCGATTACGTGACATGGGCCGCGTCGGCGGACGGCCGCTACGGCTGCTTCGCGAACAACTGCATCGCCGAGATCGGTCCGCACGACGCCGAAGTCCGCCGCGCCGCGACCGCCATTACCGGTCGCATCGAGCAGGCCTTCCACGACGCCATTGCGCGCGGCCAGGCCGCCGGTGACATCCAGCGCCGCGATCCGCCGCGCACGCTCGCGCGCTTCCTGCTCAACAACGTCGCGGGGCTGAGCCTGGCGGCGAAGTCCGCACCCGATCGCGACCGCCTCGACGACATCGTCGGCGTCGCGCTGCACAGCCTCGACTGAGGCACCACAGGAGCCCGCCGTGACCCGTGCCAAATCCCTGTTCATCACCCTCTACCTGATCGCCGCCATGGCGGGCACCGCCGTCGCGATCTACGCCGTCGCCCGGCAGGGCGCGAGCTCGCCGTGGCTCGGCGCGCTGCTGGTCTGCGGCGCCCCGGCCCTGTTCTTCACGCGGATCTTCGTGCGCCCGACGCCGCGCACCTCGCGCCATGTGCCGCTCCTGCTCCTGGCCGCGCTGGCCGGCAGCGCCTGGAGCATCGCAGCGGGCGGCGGCTGGGCGGCGGCGGTCGCCGTCGGCGTCGGACTGATCGGCACGCCGCTCTACCTGTTCTGGTATTCGCGCTTCGCCCGGCCGGAGACGGCGACGCTGCGCCCCGGTACCGCACTGCCGGCCTTCACGCTGCGCGAGGACGGCGCCGAGGTCGGCAGCGCGACGCTCACGAGCCGGCCGGCGCTATGGATCTTCTATCGCGGCAACTGGTGCCCGCTGTGCATGGCGCAGATCCGCGAGATCGCGGGGCAGTACCGCGCGCTCGCCGAGCGCGGTGTCGAGGTGCTGCTGGTGAGCCCGCAGCCCGAGGACAACACGCGGGCGCTGGCAGCGCGCTTCGACGTGCCCATGCGCTTCCTCGGTGACCCCGGCAACGCCGCCGCGGAACGGCTCGGCATTCTCGAACGCGCCGGTCTGCCCGCGGGCATGCAGGCGCTGGGCTACGACGAGGATGTGCCCCGGCCCACGGTACTGCTCACCGATGCCGGCGGCCGCATCCTGCACGCCGATCTCACCGACAACTACCGCGTCCGGCCGGAGCCGGCGCAGTTCCTTGCCGTGCTCGACCGCCACGGCGTCGGCACCCCTTCCCCGACACGGAGCGCCGCATGATCGATCTCTACACCGCCGCCACACCCAACGGCTGGAAAGCCTCCATCACGCTCGAGGAGCTGGGCGTTCCCTATACCGTGCACCCGATCGCGCTGGCCGAAGGCGCACAGAAGCAGCCCGAGTATCTGCGCATCAATCCCAACGGACGCATCCCCACCATCGTGGACCGCGACGCCGACGACTTCGCGGTGTTCGAGTCGGGCGCGATCATGATCTACCTCGCGGAGAAGCACGGTGCGCTCATGCCCAGCGACCCGAAGGGCCGCTCGCGGGTCATCCAGTGGCTGATGTTCCAGATGGGGGGAATCGGCCCGATGCAGGGTCAGGCCAACGTCTTCCATCGCTATGCGCCGGAGAAGATCCCGTACGCCATCGACCGCTATCAGTCGGAAACCAAGCGGCTCTACCGCGTGCTCGACACGCGCCTGGCCGACAGCGAGTATCTCTGCGGCGATTATTCGATCGCCGACATCGCCAACTGGAGCTGGGTATCGCTGCACTTCTGGGCCGGCGTCGACATCGACGACCTGCCGCACCTCCAGCGCTGGGTCGCGGCCATCCGCGAGCGCCCGGCCGTGCAGCGCGGCATCGCCATCCCGGAACCGATCAAGCTCGACGACGGCGGCGAGGAAGTGCGGAAGATGGCGCAGTCCATGCTGCAGACCGGCGCCGGGGCCGACTAGCTCCGCGGCGTCAGGCCGCCGCTTCGCGCGCCTCGAGCCACGCCATGATGCGGTCGGCAACGGCTTCCCAGCCGGGCTCCAGCATCATGTCGTGCGCCATGTCGGGGAACATCACCGGCTCGGTGCCGTAGGCGCGCGCGGTCTCGGCAACCTGGGCCGGCAGGAAGATGGTGTCCTGCCCGGCGCCGATCACCAGCATCGGCGTCGACACGCGCTTCGGTCGCGGCAGCTCCAGCGCCAGCATGCCGAGGAAGGCGCGATAGGACTCGTCCTGCATGCAGGCAGCGTAGTCCGCCACCTGCGCGTCGGGCATTGCGTCGGAGAAGAAGGCCCGGCGCACCAGCGCGGGCGTCTCGACCACCGGCATCAGGCTCATGCGCAGGTTCATGCGCGCGAAGGCCACGGGCCGGTGACGCAGGATGTCCAGCGCCACGCGCCACACGCCGGACGGCGGCATCGACGCCATCAGCACGGCGGCCGGCGCGGCCGCGCGTTCGAGCAGCTTCTGCACCGTGGCGCCGCCCATCGAATGCCCGACCAGCACCGGGGGCGCCGACAGGTGCGACGCGGCCTCGGCGACATCGTCGGCATAGTCGCTCAGGGTGTTCCAGCGCAGCCGGCTGCGCCCTGCGCTGGCACCGTGCCCGCGCAGGCTGACGGCGTGCGCCGAGAAGCCGTTGCGCGCGAAGCGGTCGAGAAAGCCGCGATCCCAGCACCAGGCGCCGTGCCACGCGCCGTGCACGAACAGCACCGGGCGCGGGTAGCGCAACTGCTGCGGTTCCCGCGAGATCAGTTCCAGTGTCACGTTGCCGCCCCCGTGCGATCCGATGCCCGGCGCCAGCTTACTGCACGCCGCTGCATCCCGGACCGCCGGGGGCGAACGAAACGAGGGTCTATCAGCCCACCGAGCCGACGCCGAGCAGCGCGTACACCGCCAGGTTGATCAGCCAGCCGATCACCACCACCACGATGGCGCGCCAGGTCTGCGAATAGTCCAGCGCCTGACGCACGGCGACGACCACGGCCACCAGCTGCCAGATGCTGGTGGCGAGCACGATGAGCGGTCCGAGCACGGGAATGAACCCGAGCACGCGCAGCACGCCCGGACTCTGCGCGAACCCGGTGGTGCGGGCGACCTGTCCCCAGTCCGCCTCGGTGGTGGATTCGGGCAGCAGCTTGGTGCCGATCAGCCAGATGAGTCCGGCCCAGATCGCCCAGCCGATGACGGCCGCCAGGATGCCGACGACCACGCCCGAAATGCCGCCGTAGCCGATGGTGCCGATGCCGGTGGCCAGCGCGACCAGCACCACGACGCCGAGCGCCTGCATGGTGGCATCGCGATCGGCCTCGACCTCCTCGTAGGTCGCCACGTCCAGCTTGGCCGCACCGAGCATGCGGTCGGTGAAACTCGCCATGTTGATCCCCTTTGTCGAGAGTTCAGCGTTGCAGACCCTACTGTGACAGCCCGAACGCGCGGTGAATACTCCCCGGTCAGCATGACGCGCACGTGGCAGGCATGTCCGTGTCACGCCGGCGCGCGTACACTCCCGAAGCCCCCTCCCAACACGACGAGTTCGAGCCATGATGCGAAACCTGTCGATGCCGCTGGCCGCGGCGCTGGCCGCAACGCTGTCCGCGTGCGGGATCACCAGCGAGAAGGCCACCACCGCGCCCACCGATCTGGCCTCCACCACCGGCGACGCAGCAACGTCGGCCTCGTCCGGCGGCAGCGAGGACGAACGCGCCGCGCTGCGCGCCCGCCACTACGTGCGCAGCGAGCTCGACTGGCTCGAGCGCGAGGCCGCCACAGGCGAGGGCGAGCACATCGAGGCGCTGGCCGTGCTGCTCGGCGAAACGGAGCCGGCCGCCTTCGCGCAATGGGCGCAGGCACACCACGGCACGCTCTTCACCGATCTGCGCACGCCCGAGGAACTGCTCACCCGGATCGACGCCACCCGCTGAGCGCACGGCCGGCTCAGGGCCGGTCGCAGCACACGATGTGCACGTGCTTGTCGACGGTCGCGCCGGCATTGCTCTGACCGCTCTCGCGATGTGCAACCGCGTCGAGCACGCGCAGGTCCGCTGCCTCGATCGTCTCGCGCGCACGCTCCAGCGTGTAGAGCCGGAAGCCGTGCGCGGTGAAGGGCAGGTCGCGCATGAACCCGGCGTCACCGAAGGCGATGCACAGGCTGCCGCCGGGACGCAGCACGCGCGCGATTTCGGCCAGGTGGCTTTCCGGCGGTTCCCAGAAGTACAGCGTGTGCACGGCGAGCACGCGGTCGAAGGCGGCGTCCGCGAAGGGCAGCGCCGCGGAGCTGCCCTGCAGGAAGCGCACCCGACCGGCCGCGACGAGGTCGGTATTGTCGGCCCGCGCCTCGGCCACCATGGCATCGGACCAGTCCACACCGGTGTAGTCGAGCGCCGGCGCCGCTTCCAGAAGCGGCCGCACGAAACCGCCGTTGCCGGGTCCGATCTCCAGCACCCGGTCACCGGCCGTGCACGCGAGCTGCGCGATGCAGCGCAGGTTGAGCGGCCCGTTGGACGCGTTCATGTTGCGTCCGACCTCGGCGGCATCGTCACCGCTCGGGCGCCGCAGCTGCCCGGCCAGCCACTGCGGGTCCGGCATCAGGCGCGCTCCTGCCCGCGCGCGGCGGCGTCGAGATGCGCGCTCAGCCTGCGCGCCTCGCTCGCGGACAGCGCCACCGGCATCATCTGATAGCTGGCGAAGGTCTTCACGACCAGTTCGACGCCGACCGCGCGCTCCGGCGCGCCGTCCAGCACGTGCACCTTCACGCGCGTGCGCATCAGACCGGACGACGCGCCCTCGACCTCACCCACCGTCCGGCGCACGCCGGCCCCGAAGAGCATGCCGCGGAAGCCGCCGTGACGGAACATCCTGACCAGCAGAAAGACCGCCACGACCGCGAAGACGGCAACGACGACGAAAGGGAACAGCGATTCCATGGCCACGGTTTCTCTCCCGATGCAGACCCCGCCAGCGTAGCGCCGGCACGGTCATGCTTCGCGCAACGCGCAATACGGTGCGTGCCGGTAGTACTTCGGCTGCCGGTCGAGCCGGACATGCAGCCACGGCACACCGTCGCCGGCCGTGTTCAGCCAGAGCGGCGTCGTACCGATCATCGCGTCCACCGCATCCGCGACCGTCCGCCACAACGCACCGCGCTGGGCCGCGGGCGCGTGCCGCAGGAAGGCGGCCAGATGCGGGTAGGCGGCGGACCCGGCGACCGGCCGCGGCACCACCAGTTCGGCGTCCCCGCCCAGATTCGCGAAACGCACCACCGGCGATGCCGCCGTCAGGTGCTCGGCGAAATCGCCGCTATCGGCCGGCCGCTGCAGCTCGGGCGCTTCGATGAGCACGCACTCGAAGGGCTGCGGGAGCGCGCCAAGCGTCAGCGGCGGGCACTCCCAGCGCAGGGCCGCGAAGGCACTGCCGGCCAGCGCCGCGCCGAAGCGGTCGCGGAACGCCGGATCATCGCGCCAGCCGCGCAGGCAATCGTCCCAGGTCAGCTCGACGCCGGCGTCGCGGAAACGCAGCACCTCGGCGCGACGGCCATCGATCGGCTCGCGGATCACGTCCGGCTCGCGCATCGGCGAACGCTCAGGCCGGCGTGGCCAGCTTGAGTCCGACCAGGCCCGCCACGATCAGGGCCACGCTGATCAGGCGCGCGGCGTTGGCCGGCTCACCCAGCAGCACGATGCCGAGGATCACCGTGCCGACGGCACCGACCCCCACCCAGATCGCGTACGCGGTACCGACCGGCAGCGTCTTCATGGCGATGCCCAGCAGCCAGAAGCTGACCACCATCGCCAGAACCGTTCCGGCCGTCGCCCAGGGCCGCGTGAAACCATCGGTGTACTTCAGCCCGATCGCCCATGCGACCTCGAACAGACCGGCAACCAAGAGAATGACCCAGGCCATCGGAATTCCTGCCATCCATGCCGGGGCCGTCCCCGTTGCGCGATGGAGCGGTGGGGTCGTCCCCACGTCCTGCCTGCGAGCGCAGGATAGCGGAGCCCGCTGCCTTCCGTGATGCGGCCACGTCGGTGATGCGCGCCGGCAGGCTCCGGCGCGCTCCGGAAGCCGGTTGCGCTCAGAAGCTGAAGTGCTCGCTGTCCAGCGACAGCAGCGAGGCGCTCGGCTTGGTCATCGACGCGGCGTGGCTCTTCGCGCGCGGCAGCATGTGGTCGAAGTAGAACTCGGCGGTGGCGATCTTGGCGCGGTAGAAGTCGTCCGACTGCGCGCCGCTGCCGTCGTCCAGCTTCTGCTGGGCCACGGCGGCCTGCAGCGCCCAGAAGTAGCCCATCATCACGAAGCCGCTGTACATCAGGAAGTGATGGCTGGCGGCCGAGACCACGTCGCGGTCCTTGCGGGCCATCAGCATCAGGCGAACCGTGAGCAGGTTCCACTGCGTGGCGTAGCGGCCGAGCGTGGCGGCAAAGCCGCGCATGCCCTTCCGGCGCAGGTTGTCGGCCGCGAAGCGCGCGATCTGCGCGGTGAACTCGCGCACGCAGCCGCCGCGCGTCATCAGCAGCACCTTGCGCCCGAGCAGGTCCAGCGCCTGGATGCCGGTGGTGCCCTCGTAGAGGGTGGCGATGCGCGCGTCGCGCACGATCTGCTCCATGCCGTGCTCGCGGATGTAGCCATGGCCGCCCAGCACCTGCATGCCGTGGTTGGCCGCCTCCAGGCCCATCTCGGTGAGGAAGCCCTTGAGAATCGGAGTGAAGAAGCCGAGCTTGTCGTCGTACTTCTCGTACTTGGCGTCGTCCTTCTCGGTGATGCCGTTGACCATGTGGTCGGCGTACTTGGCGGCGAAGTAGATCATCGCCCGCCCGCCTTCGGCGACCGCCTTCTGGCTGAAGACCATGCGGCGCACGTCGGCGTGGACCATGAGGGGATCCGCCACCTTGTCCGGCTCCTTCTTGCCGGACAGCGCGCGCATGGACCGGCGCTCCTTCGCGTACACCAGCGCCCCCTGGAAGGACAGCTCGGCGTGGGCGATGCCCTGCACGGCGGTGCCGATGCGCGCCGAGTTCATGAAGGTGAACATCGCCTCCAGGCCCTTGTTGGGCTCGCCGATGAGCCAGGCCCTGGCGCCGTCGAAGTTGAGCACGCAGGTCGCCGAGGCGTTGATGCCCATCTTGTGCTCGATGCTGGGGCAGGTCACCGCGTTGCGGTCGCCCAGGCTGCCGTCCGCGTTCGGGATCACCTTCGGCACGATGAACAGCGAGATGCCGCGCGTGCCCTCCGGCGCGTCGGGCAGGCGGGCGAGCACGATGTGGACGATGTTCTCGGCGAGGTCGTGCTCGCCGGAGGAGATGAAGATCTTGCTGCCGTGCAGCGCGTAGGTGCCGTCACCGTTGTCCGCGGCGCGCGTCTTGATCTGGCCGAGATCGGTGCCGCACTGCGGCTCGGTGAGGCACATCGTGCCGGTCCAGCGCCCCTCGGTCATCGGCGGCATGTAGAGCCCGACCTGCTCCTCGCTGCCGTACTGCATGATGGTGTTCATGGCGCCCATCGACAGCCCCGGATACATCAGGAAGGGCCAGTTGGCGGTCGCCATCATCTCGGTCTTCAGCACGCCCAGGCTCATCGGCAGGCCCTGGCCGCCGTATTCCTCCGGGTAGGACAGGCCCTGCCAGCCGGCCTCGATGAACTGCTGGTAGGCCTCCTTGTAGCCGGTCGGCGTGCGCACCTCGCCGTTGTCGTAGGTGCAGCCCTCGGCGTCACCGCTGGCGTAGAGCGGGGACAGCACTTCCTCGCAGTAGCGCGCGCACTCCTCGAGGATCGCCGACACCGTGTCGGGGTCCGCATCCCCGCCGTTCGACAGCCCGGCGTAGTGCGCCGGATAGTCGAAGACCTCGTCCAGCAGGAAGCGCATGTCGCCGAGAGGGGCTTTGTAGGCAGGCATGGTGGATGCTCGGTTGGCTTGGAGGGGGCGGAATTATGCCTTGTCGAGCATCAGCCCCGAGCCGGCACTGTCACGCGGCAGAGCGGCGCCAAACGCCAGCACTGCACATCATTGGGCAGGACATATGGCCGGCATGCGCGAAGAGCGGGCTTCTGCGTAACGACTCAAATCAGCCGACAGCGTAGCCGGTCGGCAGCAATTGGTTGTTGGGGACCGACTTAATGTAGACGATGAACATCCAATGTGGCATTAGTTTCTACGCTCAAACTCGATTTCGTAAGTATCACCATCCCATACTACAACTTTTCCAAACCAATCCTCTTTAATAGAGAATGTATTCTTTAGTTTGCTTGCGCCCTCGCCACGCTCTACGGCGTTCGGATTGTCAGTACGGGCGATGACAGCCCTAATGACTTGGTTGGTTTCAAATGCCTTGTTCATGGACTCTCTGAACTCAGCGTTTCCTGGGCCAGACCAACGTGATGCCTTTCCAACACATCGAATCGTATTGCCCACAGCCTTTCGAAAATGATGGTGCCAAAGGCTTACAACCAACTCACCCTTGGCATTTTCAGCGCACACCGACCATTGAGGATTTCGCAAGGCGGCACCATAGCGTGTGAATGCTTCTCCGTAATTCATATCTCTTCCTATGGCAACTCTACTTTTTGGGCGCCCAACGCCGCCAACACGCGCAGCTTTGTAGTGGAGGCGAAGCCGCAACGAAAAAGCTGTCGCTGTGCTTGGCTTGGTTATAAGTCGTCAAACCCTGTTGCACAATATTGCGTCCATGTTCGTTACAAATAGCTCCAGATGTTCTATTTGTCTTGCGATCTGTGCCTCATCAATATCTATTATTCGTCCATGTCGATTGTAGTCGCCGGCGTGAGCAATCTGATGCCGTCGCTCTACCAATTTTCCGACGGATTTTTTGATAGATATTCTGCCACTTCTCCTGGCAGCGTTTTCAGTTATATTAATTAGCCTATAGGGACGGAAAATTTGATCAATCACGTCAAATTTCTGAGTAGTGTACGACCCATAGTAGTTCTCGATTAATGTCCTAATCCGCCTATATGGCCTATCCATGCCCAGCAACACAAGCGCCTCTTTTGTATCCAGGCCTGCATCGTGGAGAAGCCCTATTAGTTCTTCATCAGGTCTGTAGCGCTGAAGGTAAGGAACCAGTTTCTCCGAAAAAAACATCCGTCACGTATGTGTCGAGCGCCGCAACCGCCAGAACTACCGCACCGCGGACAATATCTTTTGGAGTTGGAACAGCGGCGCCATTTTCCTGGTCGATTTCCTGTAGTTGCCTGTATGAGGCGACCAAAGACTCGCAACGCCTTATTGTTTTCAAGAACTTTGCATGTGCGTTCGATGGCACGTCGCCTCCTCAGACTTATAACAGTGATTGTGCGTCAACACTCAGGCCATCCCGGGCCCGCCAACAATCGCCTGACCGACTGCGTTGTTGTCTTGATTGAGTTCGATGCCGAGATAGCTCATATAGGCTCCAGGCTGACCTACAACTCGTGGTCGAAGCAAGGTGTATGGTTGAAAGCCAAATTGATTGGCGATAGCAAGCTGTTGATCGCCACCAATTGACCTTCTGTCTCCATCTGCGATGAGTTCGTCCACTACTCGTCGGGGCGACCTTTCGGGCGGTCGGCCAGGTGCAGCTTCTTCATCAAAAGCGGCTTCAATCAGCCGTTTCACCTCTTGTTTTTCATCGCCGAGATACAGAAAGTCCTTGAACTGCAGGTCAACGTGGGAGAAAAGCGCAATCTCATACACGTCATTCTGTACCTTAGGCTGGAAATGCCATATTTCCAATCGTTGGTTGACGTGGCACCAACCAAAAATTGCGGCCTCAAACATGGCGCCCGGCCCGGCCCTCTCCTTGTACTCACCAAACGTTCTCCGAATGAATTTAAGAGCAAAGTGCGCCACATCCGACATCGAAGGAACGTAACGGTTGGGTGAAACCAGATTACTAAGCAATGGCACCAAGCTGAGATAGGAGTTTTGTCCCATCAAAGTACTGCCGGCAAAACAGTAGCCAAATGAGTGTTCGAAATAGACTTGTGAGAAGAAACCGTCTTGCCCCGGCGCGCGACAGACGACCGGCAGTCCAAAAATTTTGGCCGCATCTTCCAATAATGGGCTTCCGCCAGCGGCGCTAACACGAGTGTCCCCAACCACCCACATCGAAGGATATCGATTCAGTTCAAAGTTTGGCCATATCACGATGCTGGTCATTTGCCACTCGCTTCCCTTGACGCACAACGTTGGCGATGAGCCGCGCTTGACGGCGACCGACCGGAGCGGCAGCGAGGGGAGGAAGCGGTCAAGCGTCGGACTCCATCGCCCTTGTTGGGCTTAGTTTTTCTCCCATCAGGAGCCCCATGTTGATCTCTTTTTGTGCTCTGCAGGATCCTGCGCGATCCTGATTAAGTCGATTTGGACTATGACTGTTACTACAATCAACCCGATTAACAGCGCCGCGCTGAAGAAATGCATTTCTCCTAACTCAAACCTGTAAAGCGAGGAAGTCATTTTCCTAAAGATATAACTCTCGAACGGTTCTCAGCGCGAAAGCGAGTAGAGCAAAAAACATCATTCCAACAAAGGAAAGAATGACACTTCTTCTGTATTTGATTCCAGCAGGAGTGAAGTTTTCGTTACGAAGATAGGCAGCAGGATTGAGCAGAACGAATATAGAAACACCGGGCCGTAGATTTTTGTTTGTCAGATGCCAGTAGTACATGCCGATGGCCCAGAAGGAAATAGAAATAAGACCAATGGTCGTTTGTACAATAGTCAGTAAACTACCGGCCATCATCGAGAGCCCAACAGTGATTAGATAGCACGCGTCATTATTCAATGATGATGCGCGCTTCATAACTCCACGAGACTTTGGGTAACAGATGCCCCATAAGTTATCGTAATAATTGAAATAAGTGGCAGTGGATCAATATGGACGCGCTGCAAGTTCCGAGTAGCTGTTCGGACCGATAGCTATCCAGCAACGTAGCTTGGGCCCGCAAGAAATTGCCATGCCAGCCGCCAAGCGTCGGGCACGTGAGGCTGGTCCTGAATGCGGCACATGGCGTTTGGCGGATCAGACCGTTCGCGCCTGGCGCAGGGCTCGCCGAATCAGCGGTTGCGCCCGTACTGCTCGTGGCTGCTCACCCACTCATCGGCGAGCACCGCAGCGCCCAGTGACAGTTCGCCGCACAGCACGGTGGCGCCGATGATTTCGGCCAGCTTGCGGGCCTTGCCCGGGCCGACGCAGTCCATCATGCCGAGGCATTCGCGCTGTGTGGGCAGGCCGGTGCCGCCGCCGTGGGTGGCGACGATGAGGCTGGGCAGGGTCACGCTGTAGTAGAGATCGCCCTCGTCGGTGAGCTCGCTGTGCACGAGCGCGCTCTGTGACTCGGCGACATTCGCCTCGTCCTGGCCTGTGGCGATGAACACCGAGGCAATGCCGTTGGCGGCATGGCTGCCGTTGTTGCTGGAGCCGGCCATCATCGCGCCGAGGTTCGAGATGCCGCGCTGGTTGAAGAACTGCCGCGCGCTGACGTGCATCACCTGCTGCAGCACGGCGTCGGGTATCACGCAGTCCGCGATGACGCGCTTGCCGCGGCTGTAGAGGGTGTTGATCTGGCTGTGCTTCTTGTCGGTGTCCATGTTGCCGGACAGTACCCAGCGCTCCATCGGCCCGGGGTACTGCTCGGCGATCCACAGACAGGCCTCACGCGTGGCGCGGCCGCACATGTTCTGGCCAGCCGCGTCGCCGGTGGAGTAGTTGAAGCGCAGGTAGCGGAAGCGCGCCGCCGCGAACTGCTGCACGAACTGCAGCTTGCCGACGCTGGTGGTGGACTCGGCCGCGGCACGGATCCGGTCCATGTTGGCCTCGACCCATTCGCCGAAGGTGCGGGCGTCGCGGGCATTGGCGAAGACGAACACCGGTGCGCGCTGCATGACGTCGTCGACCACCGACACGTTGACGCCGCCGGCCTCGCGCGTCAGCCGCATGCCGCGGTTGTAGCTTCCCACCAGCGTGCCCTCGGTGGTGGCCATGGGCACGTAGAAGGCGCCTCGGGCGTGCTCGCCGTTGACCTGCAGCGGCCCGGCGATGCCCATCGGGATCTGGCAGACGCCGGTGAAGTGCTCGATGTTGCCACGCGCCTCGCCGGCGTCGAAGCTGCACTGCCCGGTATGCGTTAGCGACACGCCGGTCTGCTCGCGCACGAACTCGCGGCGCTGCTGCGCCATGTCCTCGGTGTAGTCGTCGTCCTTGCTGCGCGGGATGCGGCTCATGGCGCGGCTCCGTTCGGGTGCACGGCCGATTGTGCCGCTGCCGGTTCAGCTGCGCGAATCGCCGGAATGCAGCGTCGCGGCCGGCGCCGGCGCACCCTCGCTGCGCAGCTCGCGGAGCCGCTCGTCCTTGGCGCGCCAGAATCCGGCCACCCACTGCTGGAAGCGGGCGCGGAACGCCGGATCGTTCTGGTAGTCGCCGGCCAGGATGTCATCCGGGATATCGTGCAGACGCGCCTCGACCACGAGCTCTGCCTGCTCGCCGCTAGCGAAGCTCCACAGCAGGCTGTGGCGGGTCGGCCGATAGGCGATGGTGACGTCGATCAGCCCGGCGACCTCGTGGCCCATGGCGCTGATCGCGAAGGCCAGCCCGCCGGACTTCGGCGGCAGCAGGTTCTCGTAGGGCGACTGCTTCTCCGCGTGCTTGGCCGGCGTGAAGCGCGTGCCCTCGGCGAAGTTGACGATGGTCACCGGCACGTTCCGGAAGCGCTCGCAGGCGCGGCGGGTGGTCTCCAGATCCTCCTTCGCCAGCTCGGGGTTCCTTGCGATGGCCTCGCGGGAATGCCGCGCCATGAAGGGAAAGTCCAGCGCCCAGCACACGAAGCCGATGATCGGCACCCAGATGAGCTGCTTCTTCAGAAAGTAGCGCAGCCAGGGCACGCGGCCGCGCAGCACGTCGAAGAGCAGCACGATGTCGGCCCAGCTCTGATGGTTGCTGATCAGCAGATAGTTGCGCGCCGGGTCGAGCGCGGCGTCGAGCCGGATATCCCACCGCACCGGCGTCAGCAGGCGCAGGAGCACCGCGTTGGTGCGGATGAACTGCCAGGCGATCGCCACCATCAGCCGCGTCCAGAAGTCGCGACCGGCCTGCCACGGCGACACCAGCTTGAGCAGTGCGAAAGGCAGGAACGCCAGGAAATGCACGACCAGCGAAAGGCTCAGCGCGATGAAGGTCAGCGCACCGATGATCGCTCGCGGCACAACCAGTGACAGCATCCCGGAAGCCCTCCGTCAGGCCCTATCGCTCGGCCGCCAATGATAGGGCGGCGGAACTGCGCCGGGAAGCCGCCGGCGGGTCAGGGATCATCGCGCGGCGGCTGCAGCAGCGGCGACAGATCGAGCTCGCGCATGGCCTGGATCGCCATCTCCCAGCGGCCTTCGGCGCACAGTCCGCTGATGCCGGCATCCTCCCAGGCGGCGAGCGCGGCCTCGATGCAGGCGTTGCGCACGGCCTCGGCCCGCTGCGCTGCGATGCTTCCGGGTTCGTTGCTGGGCATGGCGTCTCCCTCGCGCGTCGGTGTGCTCAGTCTGCCCGAGCCCGCGGCAGCGCCGAGAGCAGCGCCGCGGCGGCCTCGACCGCGGTGCGCCGCGCGCCCGCCTGCAGCACCAGCCCGGCATGGTCGACCTGCGGGACCTGCTGCACCGGAATGTCCGCAGCGCCGGTACGCGCGAATGCCTCCGCGAAGGCGTCCGGCACGAAGACACCATCGTCGGCACCGACCAGGACCTGCATGGGCGCCGCGACGGCGGCGACCTCGGACCGCCAGTCGGCGCGGGGCCGGAAGTTGCTTGCCAGCCGGAAACCGTAGCTCGGCGTCAGCCCGCGCGCATCGCCGACCGCGAAGCGCAGGACCGGCAGATGATGAAGGGCGCGGATCCCGAATCCGTCGAGCAGATGCAGCGCCACCAGGCGCGGCACGCCGACGCGGACCCAGCCGCCACCGCCCGGGCGATAGGTGGGCGCGTCGTGGCCGACGAAGGGCGCCAGCAGCAGGTACCCGTCGAAGGCCGCCGCGCCCGGTCCGGCGGCCACCCGCAGCGCGAAGCCGCCGCCGGCGGAGTAGCCGGCCAGCAGCCGCGGCGAGGGCGGCTCCACCGCCGCGAGGAAATCGGCAAGATCCTCCTCGAGCTGCCCGACATGGCCGATGCGCCCGCGTCGCCCGGAAGCCCCGTGCCCCCGGATGTCGGGCGTGTAGACGGCGAACCCGGCCGCGGCAAGGCTGTCCGCCAGCGGTTGCATGGCGCGGCCGTCGCCCGCCGAGCCGTGCACCAGGACCACGCTGCCGCGCACCGGCGGGTCCGCGAGGGTGCGGCGATAGGCCAGCTCGGTCCCGTCGCGCGCCGTGAACCGACGCAACGGCGGCGCGTAGACCGCCGCGCGCTCGAACGCATTCACCAGTGCCGAACGGCCACCGGGATCGGCCGGCCCGCCGAAGGCGATGCACGCGCCGAGCAGCGCCACGGTGAGGGCCACGAACCCGAGTGCAGCGACGAGAAATGCCTTCAAGGCGCGCTCAGCGGTTGAAGAGGTTGAGCAGCAGCGACAGCACGAGACTCACCACGATCATCGATGTGATCGGGATGAAGACGCGGCCGTGTTCGGTTTCGTGGTGGATGTCACCGGGCAGGCGGCCGAACCAGTTGAGCAGCCAGGGGGCGTAGTGGAGCGCCAGCCCCAGCAGCACGAGCGCGATGCCGGCAATGACCAGCCAGCGCGCCATGATTCAGCCCTGCTGGTGGTAGGCCGGGGAGAGTTCGTGGAGCGCCTCGATCATGGCGGCGGCGTGCTCGGGGTCGACGCCGGGGGTGATGCCGTGCCCGAGGTTGAAGATGTGGCCGGGCCCGGCGCCGTAGCTCGCCAGCGTCTCGCCCACCGCCTCGCGGATGCGTGCCGGGCTGGCGAAGAGCATCGACGGGTCGAGGTTGCCCTGCAGCGCCACGCGATCCCCGACGCGCGCGCGGGCGGCGCCGAGGTCGGTGGTCCAGTCGAGCCCCAGGCCGTCGCAGCCGGTATCGGCCATGCGCTCCAGATGCTGGCCGCCGTTCTTGGTGAACAGGATCACCGGCACGCCCGGGTGCTCGGCGCGGATGCGCTCGACGATGCGCGTCATCGGATCGAGCGAGAAGCGCTGATACGCCGCCGGCGGCAGCACGCCACCCCAGGTGTCGAACACCATGACGGCCTGCGCGCCGGCCGCGACCTGCGCGCTCAGGTACTGCGCGCTGGCCTCGGCCAGCGTGCCCAGCAGCATGTCGCCGAGCTCAGGGCGGTCGTAGATCAGCGCCTTGATGCGCGCGAAGTCCTTGCTGGAACCGCCCTCCACCATGTAGGTGGCCAGCGTCCACGGGCTGCCGCCGAAGCCGATCAGCGGCACGCTGCCGGCGAGCGCATCGCGGATGGTGCGCACCGCGTCCATGACGTAGCCGAGGCTGTCGTTGGGATCCGGCACCGGCAGCGCGCGGATGGCCTTCTCGTCGGTGACCGGGCGCTCGAAGCGCGGGCCCTCGCCCTCGGCGAAGTACAGGCCGAGGCCCATGGCGTCGGGCACGGTGAGAATGTCCGAGAACAGGATGGCCGCATCGAGCGCGAAGCGGCGCAGCGGCTGCATGGTGACCTCGCAGGCCAGCTCGGGCGTGCGGCACAAGGTCATGAAGTCACCGGCCTTGGCGCGCGTGGCGCGGTATTCGGGCAGGTAGCGCCCGGCCTGGCGCATGATCCAGACC
Organism: Algiphilus sp.; assembly: GCF_023145115.1. Classification (NCBI taxonomy): domain Bacteria; kingdom Pseudomonadati; phylum Pseudomonadota; class Gammaproteobacteria; order Nevskiales; family Algiphilaceae; genus Algiphilus; species Algiphilus sp. The sequence continues at coordinate 27,104 of NZ_JAGLEJ010000037.1, read as the reverse complement.
GGCGTGCGGTCCACCGGCTGGCGCGCGAGGGCGCGGAGGAAGCGGTCGTTCTGCAGGGGCGCGCTCAAGTCGGGCTCCAGTCGGCGAGCAGGGTGGCGCTGCCGGTGGCAGCGACACGGTCTATATACCGGCGATCGGCGGTGATCAGCTGCCCCTCGCGGTGCAGGGCCATGGCGTGATAGACGGCATCGTAGAAGGTCACGCCGTGCTCGCGCACCAAGGTCAGCCCGCGCTCGATTTCTTCGGGCTCGGGGCTGCACAGGCGCAACGGCATGCGTTGAAGGGCGCTCATGGCCAGCGGGGCATCCTCGGGAATGCGGCGGCCGAGAGTATTGCCGACTTCGTAGAGCGCCAGCCCCGGCGCCAGTGCGGTCAGGCGCTCCTGCGCGATGGCGTCGCGCAGCCGTACCGCCTGCTCGCGATCACCTTCATCGTCGACGATGAACCACTTGATGATGATCGACGCGTCGACGACCAGTGCCTTCATGGACGTTCGCGATCGGCGCGCAGCCAGTCCACGGCGCTGCCGGGCTGCATCGGATTGCGCGCGCTGATCTCGTCCATCATCCGGCAGGCGGCTTCCGCGTCGCGCCGCTTGAGCCACGCAGCCACGGCCTCATTGACCACGCGCGACCGCTCGCCACGCGGGGTGGCCTGCAGCGCTTCCCATACGGTGTCGTCGAAGACGATGTTACTGCGTACGCTCATGGGTTGTGCACACTTTCTATGTGTACGTACAAGGCATAATACCACAGCGCACCATTCAGGTTCCTGCTCAGGTGGCGGCGGCGCCGATTTCGGCGACGATGGCCTCGGCCACCGCCCGCGGATCGTCGGCATCGCGCACCGGCCGGCCCACAACCAGATAGTCGGCCCCGGCGCGGATGGCGTCGGTGGGCGTCATGACGCGCTTCTGGTCGGCCTCGACGCGGTTCTCGACCGGGCGGATGCCGGGCGTGACGCAGACCAGCCGATCGCCGACCTCGGCCTTGAGCCTGGCGACCTCCAGACCGGAGGACACCACGCCGTCACAGCCCGCCTCCAGCGCGCGGCGCGCGCGCGACAGCACCAGATCGGCGATATCAACGGAGAAGCCCATGTCGTCGAGGTCGCCCTGGTCGAGGCTGGTGAGCGCGGTCACCGCCAGCACGCGGGTGGCGCCGCTCCTGGCGCCCGCCGCCGCCTCCATGATCGACTGGTTGCCGTGCACCGTGCACAGATCGGCGCCGCGCTCGGAGAGATTGCGCACCGCACGCGCCACGGTCTCCGGGATGTCGAAGAACTTGAGATCGACGAACACCCGCTTGTTCTCGGCCTTGAGCCAGTCGAGCAACTCGAAGAAGCCCGGCGCCATCGCCAGCTCCATGCCGATCTTGTAGAACGTCACGCTGTCGCCCAGACGCAGCACCAGCTCGCGCGCGGCGCCGGCGGTGGGCAGGTCGAGGGCGACGATGAGGCGCTCGCGGGTCGGTGGTGGCGTCACGGCGGGGCTCCCGGTGGGGCGATCGCACGGCAGCGCCGCGCGGGGTGGGCGCCGGCATCTTAGTGCAGGCGGGCCCGGCTTTCATGAAGCCTGCGTCGCGCGCGGCGGCAGGACAAGCGATTGCCACGCTGCCTCACTGCATCGATAATTGAGAATCATCCGTGTTTTCAGTGCCGCCGCCCCCCTGCCGGGTGCCGAGCGGCGCGCTCTGCTTCGGGGAAGATTGCAGTGAAATTCCGAGTCGCGGCCCTGCTGGGCCCGGCGCTCGTCGTGAGCGCGCACGCCCAGAGCCCATCGCCCGAGGATGTCGAGGTCATCTCGCTGCCCGAGGCGGCCGCCGAACCGGTCGAGCGCGCCGCCCCCGAAACCCTCGACGAAATCGTCGTCACCGGCGAGAAGCTCGGCCGCTCGCTGGCCGAGACCATGAGCAGCGCCGCCATCGCCACCGGCGAGGATCTCGAGGCCGCGCCGGTGAGCACGATGAAGGATGTGGTCAGCCGCTACGGCAATATCGTCTCGGCCGCCGGCGACCGCGAGATCGCCATCCGCGGCGTGCCGCAGGGCGGCATCGGCGGCGAGGGGGACACCGTCAGCGTCTATCTCGACGGCGTCGCGCTGCCGTCGCGCGCGGCCGGCTTCGCCGGGCCGGTATCGGCCTGGGACCTGGAGCGCGTCGAGGTGCTGCGCGGCGCGCAGTCGACCAATCAGGGGCGCAACAGTCTGGCCGGGTCGGTGGTGCTGGAATCGCGCCGCCCCACCGAGGAATGGGATCTGCGCGCCCGTGCCGGCGTCATCAGCCGCGGCGGCCACGACACCGCCATCGCCGGCGGCGGGCCGCTGACCGATACGCTCTCCTTCCGCATCAGCGGCCAGGACCGCTACGACCCCGGCAACATCCACAACGTCACGCGCAACGAGGATGACGCCGGGCGCGAGGACATGCGCAACGGCCGCGTCGCGCTGGCGTGGCGTCCGGAGAGCGCATCGGACTACCGGCTGCTCTACGGCTATACCCAGGCCGATACCGAATTCGGCGATCCGCTGCACGACACCTCCGAAGGCGAGCGCACCCAGACCGCCGACGTGCGCGGCGTGGAGGACGACCGCACCCGCCTGCACAGCCTGCGCCAGGCATTCGCGCTCGGCGATCACTGGCGCGTCGAGGCCATCACCGGCTGGGCGGACTTCGACAACCGCTACGTCGTCGACTACGACCGCACCGCCGACGACGGCGGCTTCTCCGAGAACACCCAGACCGAGCGCCTGATCAGCCAGGAGCTGCGCGCCTACTGGGACGCCGGCCCCGTGCGCGGTGTGCTGGGCGCCTACTACGCCGACGGCGACGAGCGCAGCGGCACGCTCGGTCGCGACGTTGCCACCGCCGGCGGCCTGGTGCGGCTGGACGGCACCATCGACGCCCGCACCGAGACCCGCACCGGCGCGCTCTTCGCCGAGGCGGACTGGGACTTCGCGCGCTTCTGGCGGCTGACAGCGGGCGTGCGCGTCAATCGCGAGCTCAGCCGCCACGACGCCGGCGCCGAGCTCGATCTCACGCTGACCGGCTCGGTGCCCGGCCTGCCCCTCGATCTGCCCATCGGCGTGCCGCTGCCCGACGCGGCCTCGGATGCGCTGGCGACCCTGCTGCCCGCCTTCGTGCCGCCCGACTACGCCGAGCGCGACCGCACCGCCTTCACCGACGTGCTGCCCAGGGTGGCGCTGACCTGGTTCGCCACCGACAGCACCACGCTCGGCCTGAGCTACCAGGAGGGCTATCGCTCGGGCGGCATCAGCGTTTCCTTCTTCGGCGGCGCGGTCAGCGCCTTCGATCCGGAGACCACGCGCACCGTGGAGTTCGCGACGCGCAGCCGCTGGCTCGACGGCCGCCTCTCGCTCAACACCAATACCTTCTACACCGACTGGCGCGACCAGCAGGTGACCATCGGCGAGACCTCGGGCTTCGAGACCGTCACCGAGAACGCCGGACGCTCGCACTACTACGGGCTGGAAGCCGAGGTGGTGATGCTGCTGGGCGGGCCACTGGAGCTGTTCGCCTCGGCCGGCGTGCTGCGCAGCGAGTTCGACGACTTCGTCAACGACGGCGAGGACTACGCCGGCAACGCCTTCCCCTACGCGCCCGAGCACACCGCGACGCTGGGCCTGACCCTGAAGCCCTGGCACCGGATCGGCGGGCAGGTATCGGTGCAGGCCATCGACGACTTCTACAGCGACCCGGACAACGATCCGCGCAGCCGCTCCGACGCGCGCGTGCTGCTGCATGCCCGCGTCGACTATCAGCTCACGTCGCGGCTGAGCCTGGCGGTCTACGGCCGCAACCTCACCGATGACCGCAACGAACAGGGCGCGCTGGTGGCGGGCGACCGCGTCGCGAAGCGCTACGGCGAGGCGCGCACCGTCGGCGCGCTGGTGGAGTGGTCGCTCTAGCGCCGGGTCCCGGGCTCAGTCCGCGGTCGCGGCGGCGGCCGCTTCGGCCTCGCCCGCCTCGCGCCAGCCACCGCCGAGCGCCTTGTAGAGCGTGGCCGCGGTGGCCAGCCGCTGCTGCTCCGCCGCGCTGAGCGCCAGACGCGCGTCGAGCAGCGCGCGGCGCGCGTCCAGCACTTCGAGGAAGTCGGTGGCGCCCTCGTCGTAGCGGATCTCGGCGACGGCGAAGGTTTCCTGCACCGCCTCCACCTGGCGCTGCACCGCCGCCACGCGCTGGCGCGCCGCCTCGAAGGCGTGCAGCGCGTCGCGCACCTCGGCGAAGGCCCGATTGACGGTCGCGCGGTACTGCAGCGCGAGGCGGTCGCGCTCGGCGCGCGCCGCCTCGACGTTGGCGCGCCCGCGGCCGAAGTCGAGCACCGGCCCGAGCACCGAGGCCCCCAGGCTCCAGGTCTCGGCCGCGCCGGTGAACAGATCGCCGGTCTCGGCGGCGGTCGTGCCGATGAGCCCGGACAGGTTCAGGCCCGGCAGCCGCGCCGCCTGCGCCTGGCCCACAGCGGCGTTGGCCGCGCGCAGTGCTTCCTCGGCGGCGCGGATGTCGGGCCGGCGCTCGAGCAGGGTCGCCGGCAGCACGGGCGGGACGGCTTCCACTGCGCTGGCCGTGCTCGCGGGCGCATCCGCCATCGGCGTCTCCGCGGCCAGCTCGGCGGGCGTCCAGCCCAGCAGCAGGCCGAGCGCGCTCTCCAGCGCACGCACGCGCTGGCGGCGGTCGGGCAGCTGCGCGCGCGTGGTCTCCAGCTCGGAGCGCGCCTGCAGCAGCACCAGCCGATCGACCGCACCCGCCTCGTAGCGGATGCGCTGCAGCGACACCGCTTCCTCGCGCGCCGCGATGGCGTCCTCGGTGATGGCGAGCTGCCGCTGCGCCGCACGCCACTCGAAATAGGTGGTGGCGACATCGGCGATCACGCCGAGGCGCAGCGCCTCGCGCGCGTAGACGCTCTCGGTGAGCTGGGCGGCGGCACCTTCGCGCGAGCGGGCCAGCCGGCCCCACAGGTCGAGCTCGTAGCCCAGCACGCCCGACACCGAGAACAGCGAGCGCGTGCTGCTCTCGGCTCCGGGGATGCCGTAGGCCGCCGCGGGCTGACGCTGGCGGCTGGCCTCGGCCTGCAGGTCCACGGTGGGCAGCTGCTCGGCCTCGGCAAAGCCCAGCCGGGCCCGTGCCGCGCGCACCGCGGCGGCCTGCTGCTGCAGGTCGAGGTTGTCGCGGCTGGCGCGCGCGATCAGCGCGTCCAGCACCGGATCGTCGAAGCGGCGCCACCATTGCGCCCACTCCGCCGGGGTTGGCGTCTCCGTCGACGCCGGCAGCGGCAGGGCCTCGGGCAGAGCCACCTCCGGACGGACATGGTCGGGCCCGAGCACGCAGCCGGCCAGCAGCACCGGCGCCATCAGCGGCAGCCATCTACGCATGGCGGCGACCTCCGGAACGGCGCGTGGCGAGCTCCTCGAGCACGCGATACACCATCGGCACGAAGAACAGCGCCAGCGAGCTGGCGGCGATCATGCCGCCCACCACCACGGTGCCGATCTCCTGACGGCTTGCGGCGCCGGCACCGGTGGCGAACACCAGCGGCATGGAACCGACGATGAAGGTCAGCGCGGTCATCATGATGGCGCGGAAGCGCTGGCGCGCCGCGTTGGTGGCGGCCTCGGCGGGTGACATGCCGTCGCGCCGGTTCTGCGCCGCGAACTCGACGATGAGAATGGCGTTCTTCGCGGCCAGGCCGATCAGCACCAGCAGACCGACCTGGAAGTACACGTCATTCGGGAAGCCGCGCATCCAGACCGCCAGTGCCGCACCCAGCACCGCGAAGGGCACCGCCGCCGCCACGGCCATCGGCAGCAGCCAGCGCTCGTACTGGGCGGCGAGGATCAGGATCACCATCACCAGCCCGAGACCGAAGGCCATGCCGCCGGCGCCCGAGGCGGCATCCAGCTGATAGGCCTCGCCGACCCAGCCGATGCCGTCTCCGACCGGCAGCACCTCGGCCGCGACCTGCTCCAGTGCGGTCTTGGCATCGCCGGTGGTATAGCCCTCTGCCGGCTCGGCGAGCACCTTGGCCGCCGGACTCACGTTGAAGCGGCTGAGGATGTCGGCGCTGCTGGTGCGCTCCAGCGTGACCAGGCTGCTCAGCGGGATCATGCCGCCGTCGCCGCCGCGCACGAAGACGCTGCGGATGTCGTCCGGCTGGTCGCGGAAGGCGGCCTCGGAGGACATGTTCACGCGCCAGATGCGGCCGGCCAGCGAGAAGTCGTTGATGTAGAGCGCGCCGAAGGTGCTCTGCATGGCGGCGAAGACATCGTCGATGGGCACACCGGCCGCCTTGGCCTTCTCGCGGTCGACTTCGGCGTGATAGCGCGGATAGCTGGTGTCGATGGTGGTGCGCAGGTTGGTGAGCTCCGGCCGCTTGCCGGCCGCGTCGAGCAGCGACTGCACGCGCGCGGCGATCTCGTCCGGTGACGGGCTGCCGCTGACCTGGACGAAGCCCTCGACGCCGCCGGTGAGCGACAGTCCCTGGATGGGCGGCGGCACGAAGCTGACCGCGTTGAGCTCGGGCATGTCGGCGCTCAGTTCCTGGATGCGCGTGGCGAGGGCGCCGGCGGTCTGATCGTCGCCGGTGCGCTGCGACCAGTCGGTGAGCTGCACGAAGCCGGCACCGGAATTGCTGCGCAGTGCGCTGGCGACGATGTCGAAGCCGGCGAACATCACCGCGCCCTCGACCTCGTCCAGCGCCAGGATGCGCTCGGTGAGCGCGTCGCGCGCGGCCTCGGTGCGGTTGAGCGCCGACACCGGCGGCAGGCTCGGGGCCACCAGCACGGAACCCTGGTCCTCCTGCGGCACCAGGCCGCTGGGCAGCATCCAGAACATGCCCACCGTCAGCGCCACCACGCCCACGAACAGCGCCATGCCGACGAGCATGCGCTGCACCAGGAAGTCCACCACGCGTGCGAAGGCATTGGTCAGCGCATCGAAACCGCGGTTGAAGGCACGGAAGGGCGCGGCCAGCTCGGCCGGCTGCGCGCGCAGCAGCAGCGCGCACATCGCGGGCGTCAGGGTCAGCGCCACGACCCCCGAGATGATGACCGCGATGGCGATGGTCACCGCGAACTGGCGATAGAGCTCGCCGGTCAGCCCGCCCAGGAAGGCCACCGGTGCGAACACCGCGGCCAGCACCAGGGTCGACGCCACCACCGCGCCGGCGACCTGCTGCATGGTGCGCACGGTCGCGGCGCGCGGCGTGCGGCCCTGCTCCTTGATGAGACGGTCGACGTTCTCCAGCACGATGATGGCGTTGTCCACCACGATGCCGATAGCGAGCACCAGCCCGAACAGGGTCAGCAGGTTCACCGAGAAGCCCATCACCTGCATGCCGGCGAAGGTGCCGATCAGCGAGACCGGAATCGCCGCCACCGGGATCAGCGTGGCGCGCAGATCCTGCAGGAAGAGGAAGGTCACCAGCACCACCAGCGCCACCGCGATCAGCAGGGTGGTGATGACCTCGTTGATGGAGATCTGCACGAACTCGGTGGTGTCGTAGGGGATGTCGTAGACCATGCCCTCGGGCAGCCGCTCGCCGAGATCGGCGAGCGCCTCGCGCACGTTGGCGGCGGCATTCAGCGCGTTGGCCCCGGGCTGCAGGTACACGCCGATGGGCACGGTGGCCTCGCCGTTGTAGGTCGCCGAGAAGGCATAGTTCTGCGCCCCCAGCTCGACGCGCGCGACATCGCCCAGCCGCAGCGTGCCGCCGGCGTCGTCGGAGCGCAGGATGATGCGTTCGAAGGCTTCGGCGTCGCTGAGCTGACCGCGCGTGGTGATGGCGTAGGTGAAGGCCTGCCCCTCGGAGGCTGGCTCGGCGCCGATGCGGCCGGCCGCGAACTGGGCGTTCTGCTCGCGCAGCGCGGCCGCGACTTCGGCCGGCGTGAGATCGAACTCGGCCAGCTTGTCGGGGCTCAGCCAGATGCGCATGGCGTAGTCGCGCGCGCCGAACAGGCGCGCGTCACCGATGCCGGGCAGGCGCACCAGCCGGTCGAGGATATTGAGCAGCGCGTAGTTGCTGATCTCGATGCTGTCGTGGCTGCCGTCCGGCGATGACAGCACCGGCACCAGCAGGATGCTGGTGGAGCGGGCCTCCACGCGGACGCCTTGTTCGCGCACCGATTGCGGCAGACGCGCGCTGGCCGCCTGCACGCGGTTGTTGACGTTGATCGCCGCCTGGTCCGGGTCGGTGCCGATCTCGAAGTAGATCGTGAGCTGCATGCTGCCGGAGTCGGTGCTGTTCGACTCCATGTAGATCATGTCGTCGACGCCGTTGATCTCCTGCTCCAGCGGCGCGGCCACGGACTGCGCCATGACCTCGGCGCTGGCACCGGGATAGTTGGCCTCGACCACGATCTGTGGCGGCACGACGTTGGGGTACTGCTCGACGGGCAGCACGCGCAGCGCCGCGGCACCGGCCAGCGTGATGACGATGGAGATGACGGCCGAGAAGATCGGCCGGTCGATGAAGAAGCGCAGCATCAGCCTTCGCCGTCCCCGCCGTTGCGCGCACGGACGCTGGCGCCATCCGCCAGCCCCGGCAGGCCCGACACGATGACGCGGTCGCCGTCATCGAGGCCCTCGCGGATGATCTGCATGCCGTCGACCACCGGTCCGAGCGTGACGTTGCGGACGCGCGCTTCACCGTCGACCTCGAGGAAGACGCGCGGCCCCTCCGCGCCCTCGCCGATGGCGGACTCGGGAATCCGGTAGACGCCCGCCAGCGACTGCAGCGCCACGCGCACGCGCAGGAACTGACCCGGCTGCAGGCGACCGTCGGGGTTCGGGAACACCGCGCGCACGGTGACCGTCCCGGTCGCCGGATCGACGCGGCTGTCCCGGAAATCCACCGTGCCGGTCCGCGTGTAGACGCTGCCGTCCGGTAGCAGCAGCTCGGCCTCGCGCGTGGCGGGGTCGTCCGAGCCGTCGCGCAGGAGAGCGTCGGCCTCGGGAAGCGAGAAGCGCACGTGCAGCGGATCGCGCTGCGTCACCACCGCCAGCAGCGTGCCGCGATCCACCAGGGAGCCCTCGGGCACGCGCTCGAGGCTGGTGTGACCGGAGACCGGCGCGCGCACTTCGGTGTAGCTCAGATCGAGCCGAGCAGCATCGAGCTCCGCACGCGCCAGCGCGCGCTGCGCCCTGGCCAGATCGAGCGCCGAGCGCGCCTCGTCGCGCGCGCTGGTGCTGGTGGCGTCGCGCTCGTAGAGCCCGGAAATGCGATCCCAGTTGCGCTGCGCCTGATCGACCGCGGCGGTGGCGTCGGCCAGCACGGCCTCGGCACGCTGCACGGCGATGCGCGCCGGGCGCGGGTCGATGCGGAACAGGATGTCGTCGGCCTCGACGAAGGCGCCCTCGTCGTAGACGCGCGCCTCGAGGATGCCCTCGACCCGCGCCCGCACCTCGACCTCGCGCACGCCGCGGGCGCGGCCCGGATAGGTCGCGTGCTGCACGACATCGGTGGCGCTGACCACCTGCACGTCGACCGGCGCCGGTTCCGGCGGCGGCGCGGCATCGTCGCCGGAACCGCAGGCGGCGAGGACGCCCAGGGCGATAACGAGAAGGGGCGCGAACGCGCCCCGCTGCAGGACTTGGCGGTGCGACATGAGGGTTCCGGAATGGCCGCGGCCCGGGGGCGGGCTGTAAACATACGCGTATGTATGTATATTAACCGTTCGTGCTCAGCTGTCAAACTGACCGTCATGCGCCGCACCAAGGAACAGACCGCCGAAACGCGCGAAGCGCTGCTGGATGCAGCCGAGATCGTCTTCGACCGGCGTGGCGTCGCGCGTGCGACCCTCGAGGAGATCGCGCGCGAGGCCGGCATGACGCGCGGCGCACTCTACTGGCACTTCGGGAACAAGCAGGAGCTCTATGCCGCCATGCTCGAGCGCGTGCGCCTGCCGCTGGCCGAGGGCGAGTCCGCCCTGCAGTCGCTCGCCGACCCCTTCGCCGCACTGGAGGACTTCGCGGCGCGCGTGTTCCGGCGCGTGGACGGCTGCACGCAGACCCGACGCGTCTACACCATCGCCTTCCTGCGACGCGAACATCTGCCGGCCGAGTCCGGTCTCGACGAGGTCGAACGCGAGATGCGCAACGTCGGACGGCGCGACTTCGTGGCCGCCTTCCGCCGCGCCCAGGAGCTGGACGAGCTGCGCCCCGACGTGACGCCGGAGCTGGCGGCGACCGCGCTGCAGTGCCACCTGGTCGGCATCTTCTACATCGGCATGCAGGAGACCGAGACCTTCCGGCTCTATGAAGACGGCGTGGCGATGGTGCGCTGCTTCCTGGAGAGTTATCGCGCGAGGTAACCGGGCCGGCCGCACCGCTGCGCACGGCTATGGCAAACGGGGTATGGCCGATGCCACCGGCGGCACGCATGGTGACGGCTTCTCCACAACCCGGGACGCCGGTCATGCCACTCCGCCTTCTGCTCATCGCATTGAGCGCCGCCGCCACCGGTGCCTGCGGCGCCGATGCGCCCGCCGCCGACCACGACCCGGCCGTGCTGACCATCGTGTTCGAGCCGACCACCAACGATGCCGGCGACTGCTACCCGACGCGGACCGTGCACGCCCATGCCGATACCGATGTCTATCGCATGGAAGCCCGGAGCCGCTACCGCAGGGCCGACCACACGATCAGCTCGCTGCCCGCGCAGGCCATCTTCCACGGCGTCGAGGGCTGGCGCGAGTCGCGCTCGATCGGTCCCGATCTGGAAGGGGCGTGCGCGGAGATCACCATCGACCTGAGCCGGTTCGAGTGCATGAGCATGAGCCGCAAGGACATCGACTGCCCCGCGATCGAGATCCGCGGCGCCGATGCCTTCGCCGGGATCGTCACGCAGTAGGCCGGCGATCCGTCGGCGGGGCGCTCAGTCCAGCGCGGGCGGCGCCTCGACGTTGCCGGCGTACCAGTTCGTGAGCTGATCGAGCGCATCGAGCCAGGGGCGGACCCCGGGCCAGTCGCGCCGGGTCATGGCCTCGCGCCGCCGCTCGGCCTCGTCCTCGACCTGCGCGCCCATGCGCGCCATCCGGCAGGCGTCGTCGGCGATGGTCGCGGCATCCGGCATCTGCGCGAAGCCTTCGCGCATCGCCGCGATGCGTTCCTCGGCGACGCCCGCGGCGCGCATCTGCTCGATGATGGCGCGCTGCTCGGCGCTGCCGACGAGGCTGTCCTCGATGCCCGCCGCGGCGTCCGGTGCGCAGGCCTCCTGCACATCCGCGGCGCGACGCGCGCGCTCAGCCTCGACGTCCGCGCGCGAGGCGAGCACATCGGCGGCGGCGTAAATGCGCGACTCGTGCGCCTCGAAGTCGGACCGCGAATAGCCGCGGCCCTCGAGGAAGGAAGCCTCGCGCCGGGCATAGGCGCGCGGCAGATCGTCGTAGGCGCCGGCATTGCGCTGCATCTCGCGCTGGATCTCGGCCAGTTCAATGCGCAGCGCCATCCAGCGCCGGACCTCGCCGCTGCTCAATCCGGCCTCGTCGGCGGTCGCCGGCGCGACGACGCTCGACAGCCCCAGGAGCAGGGCGACGGCGATACAACGGGTGCGGGCGGTTACGGTGTGCATGTCAGGGCGTTCCTCCATCGCGGAAGCTGCTGTGCAGATCGGTATCGCGCGCCGGGTACGCGACATTGACCAGCGCGAAGTAGGATCCCGTCTGCTTCCAGCGGTCGTGGCGCTTCAGATGATAGATCGCGCGGGCGGTATCGCCGTCGCGACCAGTGAAGACAACGGCAAGCCGGACCCGCCCCCGTTCGCGATGCGCGCGCACCACGCGGAATCCCGCCGATGGGCCGTCGAGCCCGGAGAGGGCGACGAAGCCCAGGCGCTGATCGAGCGTGCGATCGTCATCGTCGAAGGCGGGGCGCGCGCCCTTGGTGATGGCTTCGGAGAACATCTCGGCGGTCCACGCCGTCCCCCGGATCAGGTCCGCGTCGATCCCGGGCTCGCCCGCCGCGCGCCAGCGCTCCAGCCAGCCCGCGACCTGATCTGCGGCACGCAGCGCCTCGGCATCGTTGTAGTAGGCCACCCAGTGGTCGACCGAACCCGCCGCGTTCGGCGCGCGCGGCTCCGGCATGCCGTCACCCGCCATCGGGGGCAGCGCGGCGGATCGGCCATGACCGGCAAGCGAGAACCAGGGCACGATCGCGCCGTCGTCGGCGACGACCCCCACGCGCACCAGTCCCCCGGCGGGCACCTGCGGGATGAAGGCGAAGCGCAGCCGCGCACCGTCGGCGCGCACGGCATGGCGCAGCGCCCCGGGCCAGTCGCGGCCCCGGAACGCGATCGTCGCCGGCTCGGCTGCCGTGAAGTCGGCGAAATCGAAGCGCTCGCGCAGCGCCTGGATGTAGCGCACGTGGTACTGCGTGCCGGCGCCGCGGGCCGGTGAGCTGTCGACGTGGTCGACCATCAGGTCCGGCGGCGTGCCCCCGACCGCCACCGTCCGGAACAGCAGCGAGCGCCGGGTATCGGCGCCGTCCGGCGGCTCGCCGTGCTCGAGGTAGCGCGCCACGTCGCCGACCCGCGCCGTATCGAGATAGCGCGGTGCGCGGATCGCCGGCGGCTGGTAGGGCCGGCCCGTCAGTGCCGGCAGCGCGGACGGCAGCATCGCCCCGCCCTCTCGGGCCGTCGCCACGAGCGGCCCGTCGCAACGGTGGCGCGCGATCGCCTCGCGATCGCCGGCGAGGCAGCCTCCCACGGCAGCCCGGACCTGCGGCTGCAGGGGCCGATCGCTGTCCAGGATCATGGTCAGCGATTGCGTCTCTGCAGCCCGGTCGTCGTTGTCCAGATAGCGGAAGCGCACCGCGCAGCCATCGGCCTCGGTGCCCACGACGCGATAGGCGACCGCACCCGGCGCCTCGGTGAAGGTGGCCCGTGCGGGCCGGCACGTCGCGAAGTGCTGCTGCAGACAGGCGGCGTCGTCGCACATCGTCCCGTCGCCGTGGCCGCAGGCGACGAGCAGCCAGGCTGCACCCAGCACGGCCGCGATGGCACGGACCATCACCACACCGCGCGGCTAGGGGCAGCTGCCGGTGGTCAGCGTGATCCGGAACGATCCCGACAGGGTCTGCGCACCGCCGTCCCGCAGCGTCATCTCGAAGGTGCCGGCATAACCCTCGTCGAGCGCCTCGATTGCCAGCTGCCCGTCCTGCACGATGCCGAGCGCCCGCGAGCCGTCGGTGATGAACTGCGTGGTCACGCGTGCGCTGTTGTTGGCGCCGGAGATCGACAGCGCATAGTCCCCGGCGCCGGCGCCGGCCGGCAGGCGCATCTGCAGCTGGATGCCGAACGGGCGCTCCCCGCTCTCGGCGAGCGAGATGTTGATCGTCGGCCAGGGGCCCATGCACACGATGCCGACGGCATCGCCCTCGACGCGCGCGCGGTCCACGACGTGATCGATCTCGCCGCTGACCGGGCCGGTCGCGGTCAGTCGGACGAACTCCTCCGCCATGGCCGGCGGCTTGCAGCCGACGAGCCCGACGACGAGCAGGGCGGTCTGGACGGCGGGAATGCACAGCTTCATCGGCAGCTCCGTGCGCATCCGGTAGCGGCGCGCTCATCGCTGCGACGCTACCCCGCCGCCGCCGGCCGCGGAATATGCCGTTCGGGGTAGTCCCCCCGGTTCAGCCGCCGCGGTGGTAGAGCGCGACCGCCTCCATGCGATTGCGCGCACCGAGCCGCGCGAAGATCTCGCGCAGGTGCACCTTCACCGTTCCGGGCGACACGCCGAGCGCCGCGGCGATCTCCTTGTTCGAGCGGCCCGCGGCCACGCCATCGAGCACTTCGCGCTGGCGCGGCGACAGCGGCAGCTCCCGGGTGGCAGCCGCAGGCTCCGGCACCGGTGGCGCGACCGCCGCGCCGGCGAGAACGCCCGCCAGATCCCGCATGATCCGCTGCGGCCGCTGCGACTTGGATATGAAGCCGACCGCGCCCGCCGCCATCGCCTGGCGCACGCGCAGCGGATCATCGTGGGCGCTGATGACGACCACCGGGGCGCCATCGGCCATGGCGCCCAGCGCCTCCAGGCTGCGGCTGGCCGGACTGTCGGGCAGATTCAGATCGAGCAGCGCGAGACGCGGCGCCCCGAGCCGGGTAACCAGCGCCCGCGCCGCCGCGACGCTGTCGGCGATCTCGACGCCGGTCTCCGGCGCGAGCTGCGTCACGATATCGCTCACCGCCGCCGCGAACAGCGGATGGTCGTCCACCACCAGAATCCAGTCGCCCGGCATCGTTGCCCCCTCAGGCCGCGGCATCGAGCAGGCGCCCGATGGCGCCGAACAGGACGTCCGGCGCCACCGGTTTACGCAGCGCGACGCTGCGCGGATGCCCCTCGAGCGCCGGTATCGCGGATTCGGCGCTCACCAGCAGCACCGGGCAGCACACGCCGGCCTCGGCGATCAGCCGGCGATGGCATGCCTCGCCGGTTCCGTCGGCGAGATGCCGGTCCAGGATCAGCAGATCGGGAAGCGGCCGGGCGCACGCCACGGCCTCGTCGCTGCCGGCGGCGCAGGCGACGTCCGCGCCGCGGCTGCGCAGCAGCTCGGCGAAGGCACCCCGCACGTCGGGATCGTCGTCGACCACCAGTACCCGCCGGCCCTCCAGCACGCACTGCGCATCCGTGCCGGTCGGCGCGGCCGCCTCGCCGGCTCCGGCGAGCGGGAGCAGCAGCTCGAAGCAGCTTCCACGACCGGCGATCGAGTGCATCCGCACCTCGATGCCGAGCAGCTCGGCGAGCCCCCGCACGATGGCGAGGCCGAGCCCGATGCCCGCACCGGCGCGCCGGCCGGACGCCGACTGCTCGAACTCGTCGAAGATGCGCGCCTGCGCATCGGCCTCGATGCCCTGACCGGTATCCAGCACCTGGATGCCGGCGCGGTCGCCGCGCCGCCGCACCCCCAGCAGGACCGTGCCGCTGTCGGTGTAGCGCAGCGCATTGCCCAGCAGGTTGCGCAGCATGCGCTCGACCAGCACCCGGTCGCTGCGCACGTGCAGCCGGGACCCGCGCGTGCGCATGCGCAGCGAGCGCGCTTCGGCAAGCACCGCGTACTCGGCGCCGAGCGCCGCCAGCATCGGCTCCAGCGCGAACACCGTGATGTCCGGCTGCACCGCCTGCGCTTCCAGGCGGGACAGCGCGAGCAGGCCGTCGATGGTGTCGGAGAGGCTCGCGTGCGAGGCCCGCATCTGCTCGAGCCACTGCCGCACCTTGGGGTCCCGCGCGCGCCCGTGGGCGAGCTCGATGAACAGGCCCAGCGACTGCAGCGGCTGGCGCAGATCGTGATTGGTGGCCGAGAACAGGCGCTGCCGATCGGCCATCGCGCGCTCGGTGGCGGCGTTGGCTTCGCGCAGGCGGCGCTCCATGCGATAGCGCTCGGAGATGTCCTGTACCGCGCCCTCGTAGATGAAGCCGCCGTCCGGGCGTCGCTCCGCCAGGCGCGCGTTCTCCACCAGCCGCCGGCCGTCGCCGGTGGCGTACTCGTGGTCGACGATGCCGCCGTCCCTGTCGAGGGCGGCGAGCAGGGCTCGGTGGGTGGCGGCATCGGCGTGCCAGAGGCGACCGTGCCCATCAAGGCGTTCCGCCAGCTCGGCTCCGGACGCGCAACCCTGCATCCGGGCCAGCGCCGGATTGGCGCGCAGGATGCGGCCGGCCGAGTCGGCGCGGTAGAGCCCCACCGAAGCATTGTCGAAGAGCGTCCGGAATTCGCGCAGCACGGCGTTGCGCGCACGGGTCTGCTGCAGCGCGGCCTGGGTGCGCAGCTCGTTGCCGCGCACCTGCCCGACGGCGGCGATGGCGAACAGCAGCGACACCACCGAACCCTGCGCGAACAGGGTCAGATTCGACACATTGGGCGGAATGGTGCCGAGCAGATTGACGATGATGACGCTCACCGACGCGAGATAGGTGCCCCACGCCAGCGCGTAGACCCGCGCGTAGGGAAGCCCCCGCCGGGCCTGCCACACGGACGCGCCGAAGAACATCAGCAGCGAGACGAAGGTCGCGTAGATCAGGAGATTGCGGCCGATGCCGGAGCCCGCCAGCTCGAACAGCAGGAAGACCGCCAGGAACCAGGGCAGGACGCGGAACGCCCGCGCCAGACGCGGCGCGGCGCTGTCCAGATCCAGGAAGATGCGAGCGTGCAGATAGCCCAGCGCCACGGTCAGCATCCAGCTGGTCAGTCCGACGGCGCCCAGCCAGGCCGGATCGACCCCCGGCGCGATCGCATGCAGCACGCCGCCGACCCAGGCCGCCCCCACCATCTCGCTGACGATGAGTCCGGTGATCACCAGCAGGCTGCGCTGGCGCTGCGCGTGCCAGAGCATGAGCACGAAGCCCGCGACCGCCAGTGGAACGGCCATGACGACACCGCTGGCCATGTAGCCCATGCGCTCGCTGCGCTGGTAGTGCGCCGCCGACTGCACCACCAGCGGGAAGCGCTGCAGCGACCGGGTCTGCGTCCGCACCAGGAACGCGACCGGCGCGCCCGCGGGCAGCGTCACCTCGAAGGCGGGATTGCGCGCGCCCCCGAACCAGTCGGCGGATGCGTCGCGCAATCCGGTCACGCGGCGCCAGCCGCCGCCGGGCTCGCGCCGGTAGAGCCGCACGTCGTCGACGAAGGTCTGTTCCTGCACGATGACCCAGCGCCGGCGCTCGCCATCGACGTTGCGCACCGTGAAACGCGCCCACAGCGCCGAGCTGCGCGGCCCGAAGTGCTGATGCGCGCGCTCGAGCGGCGCCCAGTGTGCGTCCGGTTTTACCGCCACCTGGTCGGGACCGAGCGTCGCGGCGCGGTCCTCGAGGATCTCGAGATGGGGCCATACCGGGACGCTGTCGCGATCCGCCGTCAGCCGCAATGCGCCGGAATCCGGCGATTCCGGATGGACGGGGCCGGCACCGAGCAGCAGGCCGAGCGCCACCGCGGCGCGAACGACGCACCGGAACCGCGCCATGCCGATCCTTCGCGAAGCGCCCTTGGGCATCCGGTGTCCACCAGCGGCCGATGCGCGAAGTCTACCCGCGGGCGCACGCGCCCCGGCACCGCGATCAGGCGCTGTCGGCGCCCGTGCCGGCCAGTGCCGCGCGCAGGCGCGCGTCGCCGGGCGCGCCCACCGCCTTGAGCTCCTGCGCGAACAGCGCCACGCGCCACTCCTCCTCGATCCAGCGCGCGGGGTGATCCAGCGGCGGCGGCTGTTCACCGCGGGCGGCGACGATGCCGGCGCGCAGCTGCTCGTCGCGTGCCGGCTTGTTGGCCAGCCGCTCCAGGCGCTTCTCCAGTGCCTGCAGGTAGACCGTGACCCGCGCCCACTGCGCCTCCGGGATGACCGCGACGCAGTCGTCGGCGAGCAGGCTGTCGAGCTGGGCGCGGGCATCGGCGACCGCAGCCGGGAAGGGCTTGGCGAGATCGCGCATGCGCGCGCGCAAGGCATTGGCGCGCGCGAACCAGTCGGCGAGATCGTCCATCACGCGCTGCGCGCGCAGGCTGAAGTCGCTGCGGCGTTCGAGCGCCGCCTCGAAGGCGGCGCGGTCGCGCACCGCGCCGGGCGCGAACACCCCATCGGCGCAGCGCGCGACCACCGCCGCGGCCAGCGTCTTCGGCGTGTGCGTGGTGGTGGCCAGCTGCAGGCCGAAGCGCTTGGCGACGGTCTTCTCGACATCGCGCGCGCGGCTGCCGATGGCGCCCAGCAGGAGCTGCCGGCAGCCCGCGGCGTGCGCGGCATCGGCGGCGGCGCGCGATTCGAAGGGCCGCAGATGCACCTGCGCGCCTTCGGCGACCAGCGCCGGGTGCGCCGGCAGCCCGCCGGGCAGCGTCACGCGCCCGGGCAGCGCGTCGAAATCCCAGTCGCGCAGGTTGTCGCGCACCCAGTCGGAACCGCTGGCGGCGGCGCTGACCGCGGCGCGGGCGCGCTCGCCGAAGCGCGCGCGCAGCGCCGTCAGCGACTCGGCCTCGCCGAGCACGGCCCCGCCGGCGTCGAGCAGGCGCACGCCCGGGCGCAGATGCGCGGGCAGGCGCTCGCGGTCGAAGTCCTCGGGGTGCAGCTCGGCGCCGCACATGTCGGCCAGCGCCGCGCACACCGCCGGCAGCAGCGCCCCGTCGTCGGGGCCGAGCCGTTCGGTGAGCGCATCGGCGAAGTGCGCGGCCGGCGTCACGCGCCGGCGCAGCTTGCCCGGCAGGCTGCGCAGCAGCGCCTCGAACAGCGCCGGGCGGAGCCCGCGCACCAGCCAGTCGAAGCGGCTCCCGGGCAGCGCGAACAGCGCCGGCAGATCGATCACGAAGGTGACGCCGTCGGCGTCGGCGCCGGGGTCGTGGCGGTACTCCAGCGCCACCCGGTGGCCGTCGACGGTGAGGCGGTCCGGGAACAGCGCCTCGACATCGGCGTCCGCGCCCGGTCGCAGCACGTCCGGCTCGCGCATGTGCAGCGGGCCCTGCGTGGCCATCTGCTGCTTGAGCTGCGCCATCGGCCGGTCGGCCGCCACGCGCTCGCTCTGGCCGCTGCGCCGCAGCCATTTCTCGAGCCCGGACTGCGTGCAGACCTCGGCCGGCAGGCGCGCGTCATAGAAGGCGCAGAGCTGGTCCTCGTCGGCCAGCAGATCGGGCCGGCGCAGGCGCTCTTCCTTGTCGCGCACCGCCGCGACCAGCGCCAGGTTGTCGCGCAGGAAGCGCGGCGGATTGCGCAGCGCGCCGCGCACCAGCGCCTCGCGGATGAAGATGGCGCGCGCCTCCTGCGGCTCGGCGCTGCCGTAGTGCCGCGCGCGCCGGGTCAGCTCGAGGCCGTGGAAGCGCACCACCTCGGTGGCGGAGACCTCGCCGCGCTCGGCATCGAAGGCGGGATGCTCGAGGCTGCGGCGCAGCAGGTGCGGCGCGATCTGCTCCAGCCAGGCCGGCTCGATGGCCGCGCAGGTACGCGCGAAGAGCTGGCGGGTCTGCGCGAGCTCGGCGCACATCAGCCAGGGCGGCGCCTTCTTCGCCAGCCCGGAGCCCGGGAAGACGCGGAACTGGCGCCCGCGGGGCCCCTGGTAGCCGCCCTTCTCGGGCAGGCGCATGCCGATGTGGTCGATCAGCCCGGCGAGCAGCGCCTGATGCAGCGGCGCGTAGAGCGCCTTGAGCGCGCGCGCGCGGCCGGCGTCATCCAGCGGCCGATCGTCGGCCGCGCGCACGTCCAGCGCCTGGCGCAGCTGGGCAACCACCAGCCCCCATTCGCGCAGGCGGTTGAAGCTGACGAAGTGCTTCTCGCACCAGCGGCGCAACGCGCTGCTGCCCTCGTCCCGCCGGATGGCGCGGGTGCGGTCCCAGAGGTTGAGCAGCGTCAGGAAGTCCGAGCGCGCGTGGCGCCACTGACCGTGCGCGCTCCTGGCGGCATCGCGCTGGTCGGCGGGCTGCTCGTGCGGGTCGGCCACCGCCAGCGCGGCCGCCAGGATAAGTGCCGCGTCCTCGGCGGCGGTGCCCTTCGCGGCCAGCGCGATGCGTGCCATGCGGGGATCCAGCGGCAGGCGTGCGAGCTCGCGGCCGGTGCGCGTCAGGCCGCCGGCGTCGTCGAGCGCGCCGAGCTCGCGCAGCAGGCGCTCGCCCTCGCGCACGTGACGGGTTTTGGGGGCGTCGAGCCACGGAAAGTCCTCGACCCTGCCCAGCTTCAGGGAGGCCATCTGCAGGATGACGCCGGCGAGATTCGAGCGCCGGATCTCGGGGTCGGTGAAGGCCGGGCGCGCTTTGAGGTCGTCCTCGGCGTAGAGGCGCAGGCAGTGACCGGGGCCGACGCGCCCACAGCGGCCGGCGCGCTGGTCGGCGGCGGCCCGGCTGACGGGCTCGATCTTCAGCGACTGCACGCCCGAGCGCGGCTGGAAGCGCGCCACGCGTGCGGTGCCGGTATCGACCACGTAGCGGATGCCGGGGACCGTCAGCGAGGTCTCCGCGACATTGGTCGCGAGCACGATGCGGGGCTTCTGCGCGCGCGTGAACACCGCGTCCTGCGCCCGCGCACCGAGACGCGCGTACAGCGGCAGCACCTCGGCATCCCTGCGGCGGCCGCGCAGCACGCGCGCGCACTCGCGGATCTCGCGCTCGCCGGGCAGGAACACCAGGGCGTCGCCGTCCGGCCTGCGCGACCACAACCGGTCCATGGCGTCGGCCACCGCGCCGGGCAGGTCGTCGTCCCGCGCCGGCAGCGCGTAGTCGATGCGGATCGGATAGCTGCGGCCCTCGACCCGCATGATCGGGGCATCGTCGAAGTGCTTGCTGAGGCTTTCCGGGTCGAGCGTCGCCGAGGTGATGATCAGCTTGAGATCGGGCCGGCGCGGCAGCAGCTGCCTGAGATAGCCCAGCAGGAAGTCGATGTTGAGGCTGCGCTCGTGAGCCTCGTCGATGATCAGGGTGTCGTAGGCGGCGAGGTCGCGGTCGCGGCCGAGCTCGGCGAGCAGGATGCCGTCGGTCATCAGCTTGACCAGGCCGTCGTCGCCGAGCTGCTTCTCGAAGCGCGTCTCGAAGCCGATCAGATCGCCGGGTGCGGTCTGCAGCTCGCCGGCGATGCGGCCGGCCAGCGCCCGCGCCGCCAGACGTCGCGGCTGGGTGTGACCGATGAGTCCGCGCCGGCCGCGACCGGCCTCCAGGCAGAGCTTGGGCAGCTGGGTGGACTTGCCCGAGCCGGTGTCGCCGCAGACCACCAGCACCTGCTGCTCGCGGATGGCGCGGAGCAGATCGTCGCGCGCGCCGACCACCGGCAGCTCGGGCGGATAGTGCAGCGCCGCCGGCACCCGCGCGCTGCGTCGCTCGGCGCGCTGGCGGGCCTCCGCCAGCGCCTTCATCAGCGGCTGCGTATCGTGCCCGCCGCGCAGCTTCCGGACGCGGCCGCGCAGCCGGCGCGCGTCGCGCTCGAGCAGCGTCGGCTCGGCCTCGCGCAGGAGCTGCTGGATCTGGCTGCGGTGGGTTCGGGTCATGGCGCGCGCATTATCCAATGCGCGCGCCACGATGGCAGCGGCGTCCCGCCGCGGTGCGGCTGCCGATCGGTGCTAGAGGAAGTAGACCGCCAGCCCGATGGAGCCGTAGTCGGCGCCCTCGTCGTTGACCTCGAAGCCGTACTCGGCCACCAGGTCGACCGTCTCGGTGAGGCGGTACTCGACACCGGGCACGAGGTGCACGGGGCGCAGCGAATCGTCGGCACCGGGCGGCACGTCGTCGAGCTCGACGAAGGCGGCCTCGATGCTGCCCACCAGCTCGAGACGGCGGGTGAGGGCGTGCGACCCGCTCAGCGCGGCGTCGAAGGTGGTGGAGTCGGACAGGGGCTCGTCGGCCATGCCGATGTTGGCGCCGAGCGTCAGCGACACATCCAGCGGCGCGCTGTCGTGCAGCAGGAACTCGGCGTCGGCGCCCAGATAGGTGACATCGTCGAAGAACGCCGCCTTGAGCTCGCCGTCGATGGTCGGCGTGAAGCCGTAGCCACCGCGCACCACCGCGCCGGTCTCGTCGTCGGCGCCGTCCTCGCCGAACACGAAGAACGGATAGCCGGCGAGCTTGTAGTTGCCCGGCTCGATGGTCTCGGCGGACTGCATGATGCCGAAGTCCTGCGCCTGCGCCGGAATCGCGAGCGACGCAGCGGCGGCCGCCGCATAGAGATGCATGCGCTGCATGACTTCTCCCTTGCTTCCCTGAGTGTCGGCAAGAGGATCCCGTGCAGCCACCGAACGCGTCCTGAATGCCGCGAAACGCAGGATGCCGCGCGCTGCGGCACCATCGGCAGCCCGCCCCCGCTCCGCAGGCACCGCATGTCCGTCGCGCTCTCGATCCTCGATCTGGCCCGCATCCGCGAGGGCTTCGACGCCCGCGACGCGCTCGACCACGCGCGCGATCTGGGGCGCCATGCCGAGGCGCGCGGGTACCGTCGGATCTGGTTCGCCGAGCACCACAACATGCCCGGCATCGCCAGCGCGGCAACGTCACTGGTGATCCAGCACGTGGCGGCCGGCACCGAGCGCATCCGGGTCGGTGCCGGCGGCATCATGCTGCCCAATCACGCACCGCTGGTGGTGGCCGAGCAGTTCGGCACGCTGGCGCACCTGTTTCCGGGCCGCATCGAGCTCGGCCTGGGCCGCGCTCCGGGCACCGGGCCGGAGACGCTGCGCGCGCTGCGCCGCTCGCCCAGCGCCGCGCACGACTTTCCGCGCGACGTCGTCGAGCTGCAGGGATACTTCTCGGACGAAGGTGCCGACGCATCGGTGCAGGCGGTGCCGGCAGCGGGCACGAAGGTGCCCGTATGGATCCTCGGCTCCAGCACCTTCGGCGCCCAGCTCGCCGCCGAGCTCGGCCTGCCCTACGCTTTCGCATCGCACTTCGCGCCCGACGCGCTGCTGCGCGCGCTGGAAATCTACCGCGCCCGCTTCAAGCCCTCGACGCAGCTCGCCGAGCCCTACGCGGTGGCGGGCGTGAACATCATCGCGGCGGACAGCGATGCCGAAGCCCGGAAGCTGGCGACCACCCAGCAGATGAGCTTCGCCGACCTGCTGCGCGGCGCGCGCAGCCGCAGCCGCCCGCCCATCGACGACATCGACCGCTACTGGACCCGGGGCGAGAAGGAGCACGCCCAGCACATGCTGGCGCGCAGCATCATCGGCAGCCCCGACACCGTGCGCGCCGGCATCGACGCCTTCGTGAAGGAGACCGGCGCCGAGGAGCTGATGATCGTCTCGGACATCTACGACCACGACGCGCGCCTGCGGTCCTTCGAGCTGATCGCGCGCTGCCTGCAGGCTTAGCCGGACGGAGGGACCACAGAGCCCGGGTAACGACGCGGCTCGAGGGGCATTCGCGAGTCATTCGCTATGCTCGCCGAAGCCCCCTCCTCCTAATGTCCGCGTAACACCCCATCCCGGGAAATGGAACATCCCCGTTGTTCGGGAACACTTTCAACAAGATCGACAAGGCCCTGCGCAACGACGACGGAATGGCTACCGAACTCGACTACACCCAGCAGACCTCGTGGCCGCTGTTCCTGAAGTATCGGGACGATCTGGAGGCTGAACACGCCGACGATGCCGCACTGGAGGTACTGCAACTGGCACCGGCAGGCGTGGGCCGCGCCCAGGGATGCCAAGCGCCGGCCGGGCTCGGTGGGCGAGATCCGGAACGTCTTCGTCGACATCCAGGCGCGTCTCTTCCGCGTGTGAGGCATGCACTCCAGGGAGCCGTTGCCGCGAGCGATCGCATCTCGTAGCCCCATCCGACGGAAGCCGCCAGCCCCATCCAGAAACGGTCTCGGGATCGCGCCGCGCGCACAGGGCGGAACAGACAATTTGACGCGAAGTGGCGCCAAGTTTACATTTGCGCGCCATATATGGCCGTTGTAAACCAATCGGCGGCTTTTGCTCCGAGGTGTTCCCATGATTGGAGAGCGCTTGCGGCGGTCCCGGAAAGGTGCCGGCCTTTCCTTGCGCGCATTGTCGGATGCCGTAGGGCTCAGCCATACCGCCATCGACAAATACGAGAACGATCAGCTTGTTCCCAACTCCGGGACTCTGCTCAAGCTGGCCGCTGCCCTCGAGGTTTCGGTCGACTATCTGTTGCGGCCGTCGACCATCGAACTCACCGGCGTTGCATATCGCCGGCATTCAGGCTTCAGCGAGCAGCTCGCGGCACGCATCATCGCGGACGTGACCGATCAGGTAGAGCGCCATATGGCGCTGTACGACTTGCTGCCGGATGCCTTGCCACAGTTCCGCATCCCCGAGCTGCCCGCGCGCATCGAGACTCTTGAGGAAGTAGAGCAGGTGGCGATGCTGGCGCGCGAGGCCTGGAAGCTCGGATTCAACCCCATTCCGGACCTGATCGATACTTTCGAGGAGCACGGCGTCATCGTGCTGGCTTCCGATGTCTTCGGTGACAAAAGCTTCAGCGGCTTGTCAGCCTGGGCCGGTGATGTGCCCGTAATCATCATCAGCAGCGAGTGGCCCGGCGACCGCCAACGCTTCACCGCCTGCCACGAGCTCGGGCACTTGCTGTTGCACGACCGGCTGGCGCCCGAGCTGGAAGAAGAGAAGGCCTGTGATCGCTTCGCGGGCGCCTTTCTCGTGCCGGAGCCCAGCGTCAGCGCAGCACTGGGCAAGCGACGCAAATGGATTGACCCCCGCGAGCTTGTCCTGCTCAAGCGAGAGTATGGGTTGAGCATGAACGCGTGGCTATATCGAGCCCGGGATTGCGGTGTTCTCGACCAGCGCAAGTTCGGACAGATGTTCGGCACTTTCAAGAAGAAGGGCTGGAATGTGCGAGAGCCCGGCGGCGACTACCCGCACGAAAAGCCGTACCGCTTCCAGCAAACCGTCTACCGCGCGCTGGCGGAGGACATCATCGGCGAATCCAAGGCGATTGAACTGCTAGGCAGTCAACAGGACGAGTTGCGGCGGTTCAGTGCCGATGCTGCTGGTCCATGACGCCAACGTATTGATCGACCTGAAGGAAGGCGACCTGCTACGGCCGCTGTTCTATGGGCCCTGGCAGGTGGTGACACCGAACGCGTTGTTCCACCGAGAACTCGCTACCCAGCATCCCGAGCTTCCGGACATGGGGCTCCAACTGCTCGACGTGAGCGGCGAATGGGTCTTGTGCTCGGTGCAGTGGGCAGAAACATATCGGCAAACCAGCGCCATGGACCGACTGTGCCTGGCGCTCGCCCTGCAGGAAGAATGCCCGATCGTCACCGGAGACGCGCGCTTGAAGAAGGCAGCGCAGGCGGAAGGCTGCCGGACCTTCGGAACGATATGGATTGTGGAACAACTGACCGATAACGGATTGATCTCGATAACGTCGGCGTTCAGCGCCTACGACGCGATGGAAGCGGCTGGCAGTCGGCTACCGTTCTCGGATGCACGTAGGCGCCTTCGCGCAATTCGGAAGGTTTGAACGCCGCTACACGTGCTGCGGGTGAGCGGAGGGGAAAGCGCTACAAACGAAAGTGAGTGGCAGCCCGAGACCGCGGACCGCATCTACACCGCCAGCCCGGCCGCGTACCCGGACGCCCAGGCCCACTGGAAGTTGTAGCCGCCGAGGTGGCCGGTGACGTCGAGTACTTCGCCCGCGAAGTGGAGGCCGGGCACGTGGTGCGATGCCATGGTGCGCGACGAGACCGCGTCGACATCGACGCCGCCCAGGGTCACTTCGGCGGTGCGATAGCCCTCGGTGCCGGCGGGCATGAAGCGCCAGGCGTTGAGCCGAGCGCCGATAGACGTCAGCGCCGCGTCGTCGTGGCGGCGCATCGGCCGCGCCTCGAAGGCGATCTCGCAGAGGCACAGTGCCAGCCGCTTCGGCAGCACCTGCGCCAGCACGGTGGACAGCGCCGCATCCGGGCGCGCGTCGCGCTGGGCGCGCAGCCATTCAGCCGCATCGCGGCCCGGCAGCAGGTCGACGAGCAGCGGCGTGCCGGCCTCCCAGTACGACGAGATCTGCAGGATGGACGGCCCGCTGATGCCGCGGTGCGTGAACAGCATGCCGGCGTCGAAGCGGTGCCCGCCGTGGGCGGTGGCGGCGGCCAGGCCAACACCGCTGAGGTCGGCGTAGCGCTCGGCCTCGCGGCCACTCAGGGTCAGGGGCACCAGCCCGGCGCGGGTCTCGCGCACGGCGTGGCCGAAGTCGCGCGCCAGCGCGTAGCCGAAGCCGCTGGCGCCCATCTTCGGGATCGACAGCCCGCCGGTGGCCACGACCAGCGCCTCCGCGGTGATGGTGCCCAGGCGACAGCCGATCCGGAACCCGGGGTCGCTGCGCGACACGCCGTCGATGGCCGCCGACACCGCGATGGTCACGCCCGCCGCGTCCGCCTCGTCGAGCAGCATGCGCACGATCTGCTTGGCCGAGTCGTCGCAGAACAGCTGGCCGCGCTCCTTCTCGTGGTAGGCGATGCGGTGACGCTCGACCATGGCGATGAAGTCCCACTGGGTGTAGCGCGCCAGCGCGGACTTGCAGAAGTGCGGATTGGCGGACAGGAAGTGGTCCGGCGTGACGTCGAGGTTGGTGAAGTTGCAGCGCCCGCCGCCCGACATGAGGATCTTCTTGCCGACGCGGTTGCTGCCCTCCAGGACCAGCACCCTGCGGCCGCGCCGGCCGGCGGTGATGGCGCACATCAAGCCGGCGGCGCCACCGCCGAGCACGACGACGTCGTAATGCAGGCTCACCGCGGTCTACGGGCCGGCGGGCGGACGCGACGCCACGGCATTCAGGGCAGCGCGTGCCGGGTGAAGAATGACCACATCATCGCGGACGCGTCGATGTCGCGCGCCGGCAGGTCGGACTCGGCGCGCAGCGCGCGCACGCCGCCGGGCCAGGCGTGGCCGCCGCCGTCGTACACCACCGCTTCGTCGGCGTCGGGCTGCATCGGCGCGATGACGCACATAACCACCGGGGCGGCACCGTCGTGGGTATCGCAGCGGGCATTCGCGCCGCTGAAGGTGCGGCGCGCCGACCCGGTGGCACCGTTGCGCGCGCGCCATGCCGCCAGCGTGTCGGGCTCGGTGGCATGCACCACCGGGTAGAAGGTCTCCGGCACGCCGCGCTCGCCGACACCGTCGCCGCCCGCGAGGGGGTAGTTCCGGTCGGTCGTGCCGTGGAACATGATGATGGGCATCGCGCGCGACGGCGTGCATTGCGGAAAGTCGCCGCCCACGTTGAGGCCTCCCGCCACCGGCGCCGCGGCGGCGAAGAGATCGGCCGCCTCGCAGGCGACGCGGTGCGTCATCATGCCGCCGTTGGACATGCCGGTGATGTAGACCCGGCGCAGGTCGACCGCGAACAGCGCTGCGGCGTCGGCCACGACCGCGCGCAGGAAACCGACATCGTCGACGCGGCGCTCGACGGCGACACCGCAGCAGGTGCCCGCGTTCCAGGTCTGCAGCGGCAGCGTGCGCGAGGTCCCTTCCGGATAGGCGACCATGAAGCCCTTCTCGCGCGCGAGGCCGTTGAGCTGCGCCATGCGGATCTGGTTGACGCTGCGTCCGCCGCCACCGTGAAGGGCCACGACCAGCGGACGCGGCGCCGCGTCGCGGAAGCCGTCGGGCACGTACAGGGTGTAGGCACGGCGGTCGCCGTCATGATCCACCCCCCGCGCGATCAGCGAACCGGATACCG